>WHTY01000036.1 GCA_009377475.1 Actinophytocola sp. | reverse complement strand
TCCGCTGGTGCGGTGGTGGCCCCTGTTCGTCGGGGCCGACCTCGCGACCGGAGCCTGTGATGACGTTACCGCGTACCGCTGCCGATGTGTTGGATGAGCACGTCACGCTGCAGGTGGAGTGCATCGACCGGATGTTGCTCAACGTGTACGTGCCGCAGTTGCAGCACACCGGTGGGGTGGTGCGGTTCTTCCGTGGGCATCGAGGGCATCCGTTCGCGTCGTCGGCGTTGATGGACCCGATTAGCAAGGGCTTCGTCGCCTCGATCCACCGGTTCTGCCGCGACCACAACATCGAGATGGTCGAATTCGCCAAAGGACAGCGTAAGGACGACCTCGCTGCGGAGCACCTGGCCCGGTTCGACAGCAATGAGGGGGTGCTGTTCGTGGGGCGGGCGCAGGAGAAGACCCGGGTGTTTCGCACCGAGAAGCGCCGCAACCGGGAGACCGGAAAGTCCTATCCGTGGATCGTGACCGGCACCGGGATCGTCAACCACTTCTACTTCTACTGCGTCGACGCTGACTTCGGGCCGTTCTTTGTGAAGTTCTGTACGTACTTTCCCTACAACGCCAGGCTGTGCCTCAACGGCAACGAGTACGCCAAACGGCAGGCCACCAAGGCAGGGATCGCCTTCACCGCGCTGGACAACGGGTTCGCCGCCTGCGACGACCCCTCGGCGCTGCAAGCGATCTGCGACGGGTTGGATGCGGCAGCGATCGACGCGCTGCTGCGCAAGTGGCTGGCGATCCTGCCGCACCCGTTTACTGTCGACGACCGTCGCGCCGGGTATCGCTACGAGCTCTCGATCCTGCAGTCGGAGTTCTCGCTAACCCAGATGCTGGACCGGCCCTTGTCGGGACGGGTGCTGTTCGAGGACCTCATCCGGGAGAACCTCGACCTCGGACGACCGGACCGGATCAGTCTGGTCTTCGAACGCCGCATCCAAGGTGGCCGCAAGCGGCCGACCCCGGGCCGGTTTCGGACCCGGGTGCTCACCGAGGGGGTCACGCCGAGCCTGCACGTGGAGTACAAAAACACCAAGATCAAGCAGTACCACAAGGAAGGTCGGGCGCTGCGCACCGAGACGACCATCAACGACAGCCGCCGCGATTTCAGCATCGGGAAGCGGCTGGGCAACCTCCCCGCGCTGCGGGAGGTCGGCTTCTCCGCCAACCGACGGCTGCTGGCCGTCCAACGTCTCGCCAGCGACCCGACCATCGGGCACGATGCGTTCACCGCCGTCGCCTCCCCAGCGGTGGTCGGCAGTCAACGCGCCTCCGCGCTGCCGTTCGACTCGGCCCGAACCCAGGCGCTGCTCGCGGCGCTGGTCGTCTTCCGGCTCCTGCCCAACGGGTTCCGCAACCGCGATCTCCGCGGCTACCTCGCCCCGCTACTGGGCCTCGACCCAGCCCTCATGACCCAAGGGCGCATGAGCTATGACCTGCGCCGGCTACGCCTGCACGGCCTCATCGAACGCATCCCGGGCAGCCACCGCTACCAGGTCACCAACCACGGGCTCCGCATCGCGATCTTCCTCACCCGTGTCCACGCCCGCCTGGTCAGACCCGGCCTAGCCGCGCTACTCGACCCCGCCGCCATACCCACACCGCTCCGACGGCACCTCGACCGATTCGACGCCGCCCTCACCGACGCCGCACACCAAACCCGACTCGCCGCCTAAAACTTGACTCACCACGTCAACTCAGAGCGCCCAAGCCCTCTAGCGCCCGATACGGTGGCCGCATGCCTCGACGTAACCGTCCCCAGCGCGGCAAGGCGGCCCCGCCGCCGGGCGTGTCGCTCGGATGGGGCAGCCACGAGTCCGCGCAGGACGGTGACTGGATCGTGCGCAGTGTGCCTGGCGAGAACGCCACCAAGACGTACCGCTGCCCTGGGTGTGACCACGAGATCCGCCCTGGCACGCCGCACGTCGTGACGTGGCCCGCCGATCACACGGGCGGCGTCTCGGACCGCAGGCACTGGCACCGCGCCTGCTGGGACGCCCGGCACCGGCGCGGCCCGTCCCGCAGGTTTTGACCCGGTTCGACACAATGACTGCAATGACTGCCATGGCTGATCTTCCGTTGGTGCTGCTCCATGCCTTCCCGGTCGACGCGCGGATGTGGGACGGCGTCCGCGAGCCGCTCGCCGCGCGGACCAGGCTGATCACGCCGGACCAGCGCGGCCTCGGCAGGTCGCCGCTGCCGGACAGCGACCGCGTGCCGACGCTGGACGACGCCGCCCGCGACGTCATCGCGCTGCTCGACAGGCTGGAATTGGACAAGGTCGTGCTCGGCGGCTGCTCGATGGGCGGCTACGTCACCATGGCGGTGCTGCGCGCCGCGCCGGAGCGTGTCGGCGGCATCGTGCTGATGGACACCAAGGCCAGCGCCGACACCGAGGAGGCAAGCGACAACCGGCTCAAGATGGCCGAACGGGTCGAGCGCGATGGCGTTGGCTGGGTGCCGGACGCGATGCTGAACGCCCTGCTCGGCGAGACCACCCGCGCCGAGCGGCCGGACGTCGCTGCGCGCGTGCGGGAGCTGATCGAGAGCCAGTCGCCTGCGGGCGTCGCCTGGGCGCAGCGGGCGATGGCCATGCGCCCGGACTCCACCGAGACGTTGCGGCGTGCGGACGTCCCCGCGCTGGTCGTCGTCGGCGAGGAGGACTCGCTGACCCGCGTCGAGGAGGGGCGCGGCATGGTCGACACGTTGCCGAAGGCCACGCTGGACGTCATCCCGTCGGCGGGGCACCTCGCCCCGGTGGAGCAGCCCGCCGCCGTCGCGGAGGCCGTGCTCGGCTGGCTGCGCTAGCGCTCGGTAACAGCGGCACGGGTGGCGTTCGACACAACACCCGACGTCGACACCGGCCACACACCGGACATCCGGCGGCAGGCGGCGCACGAAACGACGTCGTCAACCGGGCACGACGGGTTCCCACCTGGGCATACGCGCCCGCCCGCGAGGCAGCAGGCGGCATCCCCGCGGGTAGCCGCGGTGTGATCACGCCAACCGGCCCGAGTCACCGAATGGCACGCGGGCTACGATCCCTCTAGCCGCGAGCGCCCCTCGCGCGCCGACCACCGACGTTCGAATGACAGTTCGAAGACACTGCAGGAGGCAGGAGTGACGGCCGTAGCCCCCCAGCCGATCGCGACGCGACCGCATCCCGCGCCCGGTAAGGCCAAGGGTTCCTACCTGCTGAGCCTGTTCCGTACGACCGACCCCAAGCAGCTCGGCATCATGTACCTCGTCACGTCGTTCGCCTTCTTCATGGTCGGCGGCGCGATGGCGATGCTGATCCGCACCGAGCTGGCGCGTCCGGAGCTGCAGTTCCTGTCGGCCGAGCAGTACAACCAGCTGTTCACCATGCACGGCACGGTGATGCTGCTGCTGTACGCCACGCCGAGCCTGTTCGGTTTCGCGAACTACATCCTGCCGCTGCAGATCGGCGCGCCCGACGTGGCGTTCCCCCGGCTCAACGCCTTCTCGTACTGGCTGTTCCTTTTCGGCAGCCTGATCGTGCTCGGCGGCTTCCTGACGCCTGGTGGCGCGGCTGACTTCGGCTGGTTCGCCTACACCCCGCTGTCGGACGGCATCCACTCGCCCGGTGTCGGCGCTGACCTGTGGATCGTGGGACTCGCCGTCGGTGGTCTCGGCACCATCCTCGGCGCCGTCAACATGATCACCACGGTGGTTTGCATGCGCGCGCCAGGCATGACGATGTGGCGGATGCCCATCTTCACCTGGAACATCCTGATCACCGGTATCCTGATCCTGCTTGCCTTCCCGATCCTGACCGCGGCGCTGTTCGGACTGCTCGCCGACCGTCACCTCGGCGCGCACGTGTTCGACCCCGACAACGGCGGCGTCATCCTGTGGCAGCACCTGTTCTGGTTCTTCGGGCACCCGGAGGTCTACATCGTCGCGCTGCCGTTCTTCGGCATCGTCTCGGAGATCTTCCCGGTGTTCAGCCGCAAGCCGGTGTTCGGCTACAAGGGCCTCGTGCTGGCGACGTTGTCGATCGCGGCGTTGTCGGTCGCGGTCTGGGCGCACCACATGTACGCAACGGGCGCGGTGCTGCTGCCGTTCTTTTCCTTCATGACGTTCCTGATCGCGGTGCCGACCGGCGTGAAGTTCTTCAACTGGATCGGCACGATGTGGAAGGGCAAACTCACCTTCGAGTCGCCGATGCTGTTCTCGGTCGGCTTCCTGGTGACGTTCCTGTTCGGCGGGCTGACCGGCATCTTGCTGGCCGCGCCGTCGGTCGACTTCCACGTCTCGGACAGCTACTTCGTCGTCGCGCACTTCCACTACGTGCTCTACGGCACGATCGTGTTCGCGACGTTCGCCGGGATCTACTTCTGGTTCCCGAAGATGACCGGCCGGATGATGGACGAGCCGCTGGCCAAGTGGCACTTCTGGCTGACCTTCGTCGGCTTCCACGGCACCTTCCTTGTGCAGCACTGGCTCGGTAACGAGGGTATGCCCCGGCGTTACGCCGACTACCTGCCTTCCGACGGGTTCACCACGCTGAACACCATCTCCACGATCAGCGCCTACGTCCTTGGCGCGTCGACGCTGCCGTTCCTGTGGAACGTCTTCAAGAGCTACCGGTTCGGCACCAAGGTCGACATCGACGACCCGTGGGGTTACGGCAGCTCCCTGGAGTGGGCCACCAGCTGCCCGCCCCCGAGGCACAACTTCACCGAGCTGCCCAGGATCCGGTCCGAGCGGCCCGCGTTCGAGCTGCACTACCCGCACCTGGTCGAGCAGTCGCGTCGCGACGCGCACATCTCGCTCACCGGCAGGCC
Organism: Actinophytocola sp.; assembly: GCA_009377475.1. Taxonomy (GTDB): domain Bacteria; phylum Actinomycetota; class Actinomycetes; order Mycobacteriales; family Pseudonocardiaceae; genus Haloechinothrix_A. The sequence continues at coordinate 35,196 of WHTY01000036.1, read as the reverse complement.
CATTCCGCACGAGTTGGCTCACGAGTCGCCCTACGAGAAGGCGGCCGAGGTCGCTGCGGGACCGGACGAGGCCAACCCGGAACACAAGTGAGCTCGGTGCCTGCTACGCCCGTTCTGATCACCACGACCGGCCCTGACAAGCCGGGGGTCTCGTCGGTGCTGTTCGCGGCGCTGACGAGGCACGGCGTCGAGGTGCTCGACGTCGAGCAGGTCGTCATCCGTGGCAGGCTCGTGCTCGGTGTCCTCGTCGCCGTCGAGGAGGACCCGGAGGCGCTGCAGGAAGCCGTTGAGCAGGCGATGGCCACGGTGTCCATGCACGTGGACATCCGCATCGGCGACGAGATCGGGGACGATCCGTTCGCGCAGGGTCGCCGCAACTCGACGCACGTCGCGGTGCTGCTCGGCAGGCCGGTCACCGCGCGGGCGTTCACGGCGGTGTCGAGCAGGCTGGCCGCGGTCGGCGCGAACATCGATACCATCCGCAGCATCGCCGACTACCCGGTCACCGGCCTCGAACTGCACATTTCCGCTGGGGAGAACCGGCTGGAAGCGGACAACGAGCTGCGCGCCGCGCTCGCTGACGTCTCCACGGAGGCGGGCGTGGACATCGCGGTCGAGACCGAGGGGCTGCTGCGCAGGGCGAAGCGGCTGATCGTGTTCGACGTCGACTCGACGTTGATCACCGGCGAGGTCATCGAGATGCTTGCCGCGCACGCCGGTGTCGAGGAGGAGGTCGCCAAGGTCACCGAAGCGGCCATGCGCGGTGAGCTGGGCTTCACGGAGTCGTTGGAGCACCGGGTGGCGCTGCTGGAAGGGCTGCCGGAGTCGGTGCTCGACGACGTCGCCGACGAGATGACGCTGACGCCTGGCGCACGCACCACGATCCGTACGCTCAAGCGGCTCGGGTTCCGCTGCGGTGCGGTGTCCGGCGGATTCACGCGCCTCATCCGCAAGCTCGCCGACGACCTCGGGTTGGACTTCGTCGCGGCCAACGAGCTGGAGATCGTGGACGGGAAGATCACGGGGCGCGTGGTCGGCGACATCATCGACCGGCCGGGCAAGGCGGTCGCGCTGCGGAAGTTCGCGGACTCGTACGGCATCTCGCTGGAGCAGTGCGTCGCCGTCGGTGACGGGGCGAACGACATCGACATGCTCTCGGCGGCGGGGATGGGCGTGGCGTTCAACGCCAAGCCCGCGCTGCGGGAGATCGCGGACACCACGCTCAGCCACCCGTACCTGGACGCGGTGCTGTTCATGCTCGGTGTCACCCGCTCCGAGGTGGAGGCCGCCGACGCCGCCGACGGGCTGGAACTGCTGCGGCCGTGACGGACGGTGCTGGGGCTACCGACGGCGGTGCCGGTTCCGGCGCTGCCTCGCCCGCAGACCTGCCCGCTGACCTGCCCGCAGACCTGCCTGCCGACGCCGCCCGTGCTGCCTCGCCCACCGATGTCATGGCGCCCCTCGCTGCCCGGTACGCCGCGTGGCACGGGCTGCCCGCGCACGCCGTGGCCGACGTCCGTGACGAGGATCCCGACGACGTCCGTGCGATGCCGGTGGTGCTGCGTCTGGAACGCGATCCGGTGCCGTCCCGGACGGCCGTGCTGGCGGCTGCGGCCGCTGCCGCCGTCGCCGTGTGTCTCGATTCGCGCGCCGAGCCGGGCGGGGAGTGGCACGACGCGGTGGCCGCGTGGATGTCCGGACGGATTCGGAAGGTGGCGCGCCGGGCACGCGGCGCACACTGGCGCGCGGTGCAGGACCTGCCAGGCGTGACGGTGGCGGTGGGCGACACAGCCGAGGTCCGCGCGCTGTTGCCATGCCGGGTGAGCGAGCTTCCCAAGACCGTCAGCCGCTTGCAAATCTCCGGCAGCGACCTGCCAGCCGATTCGCCCGGACCGCCGCCTGCCGGTGTGCCGGTGTTGTGGCTGAATCCCGAGATCGAGATGACGGTCGGCAAGGCCGCGGCCCAGGTCGGTCACGCCACGATGCTGCTCGCTGCCGTGCTCGACGCTGCACAGCGAGCGGCGTGGGCGCGGGACGGCTTTCGCTGCGCGGTGCGGACGCCGTCAACTGAACGCTGGACGTCGATGCTGCCCGCCGATCCCGCAGTGGCCTGGCGCGACCGAGGCGTCATATCCGTCCGCGACGCTGGCTTCACCGAGGTCGACCCCGGCACCATCACGGTGCTCGCCGAAGCCTCCTGACCCCCGCGAGTTCCACCGTCCGCGAGTCTCACCGTATTCGGCGCGAGTTTCACCTTGTCGGTCGCGAACTGCACCTTATTTGGTGCGAGATGCACCTTGTTGGCCGCGAGTTGCATCGCGCCACCATCAGCGCTTCGCGACGGGTGGCGCTAGCGCATCACGACGCCGGGAACGTCGGACACGGCGTCGAGAGTGTCGGACGCGGCGTTCCGGACGGGGGACACGGTGCTTAGGGGGCCTGGGCGGTCCAGACGACGTAGGCCTCGTCGGCGTCGGTGGTCATGGCCTCGATGAAGCGTTCGTTGTCGAAGCCGGGCAGTGTCTGGAGGCGCTCGATCAGCGCGTCGGCGGCGGGATCGCCGCTGGGCACGGCGGTGCCGGTGCCGTCAGCGCCAGCCAGCATCAGGAAGACGTCCTCGGACCACGGACCCTCCGGGATCACCCTGATCACGACCGACTTCAGCTCTTCCCAGGTCACCGACTCGACACTGCCGTCGGCGAGCGTCCGACGGACGCCGGTGTCGTCGACGGTGACGGCGCGAGATTGTGCGTTCCGCGAATCCTGGGACAACGGGTCTCCTTTGCGTGTGCTGCGTCATCACCGTAACGCCACTCACACATGATCGAGCCCAGGGGTCAGGTACGCCCGTCGGCGGCCGCGTCCAACCTGCGCAATGCGGCGCGCGCCACGTCGGCGTCGTGCGTCGGCCAGAACGGCGGCAGCGATGCGCGCAGGAACGAGCCGTATCGCGCTTTCGCCAGGCGTGAGTCGAGCACCGCGACGACGCCCTTGTCATCGATCGTCCGGTGCAGCCTGCCGACACCCTGGGCGAGCAGGAGTGCGGCGTGCGTCGCGGCGACCGTCATGAACCCGTTGCCGCCGCGCGCTTCGATCGCGCGCTGCCGCGCCGACTGCACCGGGTCATCCGGGCGCGGGAACGGGATGCGGTCCACCACGACGAGCTGCAACGACGGGCCGGGGACGTCGACGCCCTGCCACAGTGACAGCGTGCCGAACAGACAACTGCGCTCGTCCTCGGCGAAGCGGCGCACCAGCAGCCCGGTCGAGTCGTCGCCCTGACACAGGATCGGATGCTCGACACGCTCCCGCAGTGCCTCGGTGGCCTGCTTCGCCGCGCGCATCGACGAGAACAGCCCCAGCGTGCGGCCTCCGGCGGCGGTGATCAGCTCCGCCAGTTCGGTGAGCACCGCGTCGGTCAGGCCGTCGCGGCCGGGCGGGGGGAGGTGCCGCGCGAGGTAGAGGATGCCGTTGCGCGTGTGGTCGAACGGCGAGCCGACGTCGAGCCCCGTCCACGTCGGCCCGGAGTCGTCCGAGGGTGGGGCCTTCTCCGTGGCGGTGCCGGTCGTGGCGGCGTCGGTCGGGGCAGCGTCGGCGGCAGCGGTGCCAGCGGCCCCGCCACCACCCGACGGCGGCAAGGCGCCTGGGGTGGAGGGTGGGAGACCCCACTGCCGCGCCAACGTGTCGAACGACCCGCCGAGCGCCAGCGTCGCCGACGTCAACACCGTCGTGCGCGTCTCGAACAGCGCCTCCCGCAGCAGCCCGGACACCGACAACGGCGCGACGTGCAACGACGGCGGACGGCTGCTCTCCGGGTTCGACGTCAGCCACACGACGTCGCGGCGCTGCGCCAGCTCCGGCTCGAACGCCGTCAACAGCCGCGCGGCGGTGTCGTGGACCTCGTCCAGTAGCGAGCGGGCGAGCTTGCGGGAGGTGGCGTCCTCGGCGTCTTCCTTGCGCTCCGGGCCGAGCGCGGTGATGCAGCCGTGCGCCGCGTCGCGCACCGCCGCCAGCGCGCCGCCGAGCGCACCGGGCAGCGCATCCATCCGGCCGGGTGTGCCGTCGTCCAGCACCATCCCGAGCCCGTCGGACGCCTCCATCAGCCGGTCCGCCACCTCCGCGCTGATGAGCCTGCCGCAGCGCCGTGCCGCCGTGGCCACCATCGAGCTGGTCAGCTCCCCGGCCGCCGCCGACGTCACCCGATCGACCAGGTCGTGCGCCTCGTCGATCACCACAAGGTCGTGCTCCGGCATGATGTGGCGGCCCTGCATCGCGTCGATCGCGAGCAGCGCGTGGTTGGTGACGACGACGTCCGCCTTGCCCGCCTCCGAGCGGGCGTGCTCGGCGAAACAGTCGGACGCCACCGGGCAGCGGGCCGCGCCGAGGCATTCCTTCGCCGACACCGACACCTGCCGCCACGCCAGGTCGGTGACGCCGGGGACGAGGTCGTCGCGGTCGCCGCTGACGGTCTCGCACGCCCACTCGTGCAGCCGCGAGACTTCCTTGCCGAGCCGGGACACCGCGAACTGGTCGAACAGTCCGTCGTCGGGCTCGTCCGGCGCGCCGGTGTCGAGCCGGTGCAGGCAGAGGTAGTTGCGCCGCCCCTTGAGGATGGCGAACCGCAGCTCCCGCCCCAGCTCGGACCGCAACGCCTTCGCCAGCCGCGGCAGGTCGCGGTCCACGAGCTGGCGTTGCAGCGCGATGGTCGCCGTCGAGACGACGACGGTGGCATCCCGATCCACGGCGTGCCGGATCGCGGACACCAGGTACGCCAACGACTTCCCGGTGCCGGTGCCCGCCTGCACGGCAAGGTGCTCCCCGCTGCGGATCGCGGTGTCCACGGCGTCGGCCATCCGCACCTGACCCTCGCGCTCCGTGCCGCCAACCGCCTCGACGGCGGTGTGCAGCAGCTCCCGCACGGTGGGCAGACGGGTCCGTGCGGCGGCGGGGGAGAGGGTAGCCATGGCACCAAACCGTACCGCCGCGCGACCCGCTTCGGGCGGGCACACGAGTGGGTGGCGTGCCCGACGAGGCATCAGACCGGGAATTGCCCCTGCCGATGCTCCACTCGCGAGCTTCTCCACGCGCGAAAGGGACCACTCATGGCACACAGCGTGCGGCGGGCCGTCGCGGTCGCCATCGCGGGCGGCCTGACGGCGGCGCTCACCACGGCAGGCGCATCAGGCACAGCGGCGGCCGAACCCCCGGCGCAGCCCAGAGCCACCGCGAGCGGGTTCCTCGGCGCGGTCGCCGTCACCGTGGATGGCGAGCCACTGGCGGTGGGGCCGATCGGGGCCTGCGACGTCGCGGGGGAACAGCACAGCGAGACCGGCCTGTTCCCGGTCGACGACGTCGCCGACTTCTGGGGCGGCACGGCCGACTGCACCCGCGACGAGCAGGGCAACGCGCACGCCGACGTCGAAGGCCGGTACTTCTCCACCAGCATCCTGCGCCGGTGGGGCGGGCCGCGCATCAGGGTGTCGTCGTTCGCCGCTCGCTGCGACACCACCGGCAAGGGCAGCAACACCGTGATGGAGCTGGGCGGGGTGTACGGCATCGACCTGCCGGAGAACGTCCAGTCGAACCACACCATCACGATCCCCGCACCAGACGAGGGCGAACCGCCGCTGGCCAAGGTCGTCATCAATGAGCTGGTCGCGCCGCAGCCGCCGGACGGCAGCCTTGCCGTGAACGCCATCCGCATCGAGCTGTTCCCCGAGGGTGGCCCGGCGAGCGGCGAGATCGTGGTCGGCTCTGCGGCCTGCGACCCGTACGGCGCGTCAGCCGACCCTGGGGTTGCCGACTAGCTCCACACCGGCGTCGCGGAGTTCCGAAAGCGCTTTGTCGACCGTCTCCTGCGACACCCCCGCGGTGAGGTCCAGCAGCGTGCGCACCGCGAAGCCTTCCTTCGCGGCGTCCAGCGACGTCGCGCGCACGCAGTGGTCGGTCGCGATGCCGACGACGTCGACCTGCTCGACGTCGCGGGAGCGCAGCCACGCGGCGAGCGGGTTGCCCTCGGACGACTCGCCCTCGAAGCCGGAGTAGCCGTCGCTGTACTGGCCCTTGGAGAACACGTCGCGGATCGGCCCGACGTCGAGTGCGGGATGGAACGACGCGCCGGGCGTGCCAGCCCGGCAGTGCGGCGGCCAGGACCGCACGAAGTCCGGGTTGTCGCTGAAGTGCGCGCCGGGGTCGATGTGGTAGTCGCGGGTGGCGACGATGTGGTCGTAGGCGGCGTCGTCGGCGAGGAACGTCGAGATGTCGCCCGCGAGCATCGCCCCGCCGGTGACGGCCAGCGAGCCACCCTCGCAGAAGTCGTTCTGCACATCGACGATGATCAGTGCGTTCGCCATGCCTACCTCCTGCTACCGGAACACGGTGGGTATCGCCGGGTCGCCGTGGGACAGCTTCAGGCCCTCCCACGGCAGGCTCACCAGCGCGTGCCGGAGGTGTTGCCTGCTGTCCTCCAGGGTAGGCACGTCAGCCACGACGTCACCACCTCGCACCAAGGGAATCGGCAGCACCCGGTCGTGCTCGCCGAGGTCGGGGCTGGACGTCGCCTGGTGGACGATTTCCTCGATCGCCGTCCCGGTCGGTTTGTGCCTGCGCAGCGCGGACTTCCTGCCGCCGCGTGACTCCTTGCTCTCGCTGCGCTTGGCCACCGGCTTGCCGTCCACCTCGACCAGTTTGTAAACCATGTTCGCGGTCGGTGCGCCCGATCCGGTGACGACGGCGGTGCCGACCCCGTAGGCGTCCACCGGCTCGGCGCGCAGTGCGGCGATGGCGTGTTCGTCCAGGTCGCCGGAGACGACGATGCGGGTGTCCCGCGCGCCGAGCCGGTCGAGTTGCTGGCGCGCCTGCCGCGCGAGCACGCCGACGTCGCCGGAGTCGATACGGATCGCGCCCACCTCGGTGCCCGCCACGCGGACGGCGGTGTCGATGCCCGCTGTGATGTCGTAGGTGTCGACCAGCAGCGTGGTGTCGGTGCCCAGTTTCTCGATCTGCGCCCGGAATGCCGCTTCTTCGGTGTCATGCAACAGCATGAAGGCATGCGCGACGGTGCCTCGCGTCGAGATGCCGTAGCGGCGGCCAGCCTCCAGATTGGACGTCGTGGCGAACCCGCCGATGTAGGCGGCGCGGGCGGCGGCGACGGCGGCGTACTCGTGCGTGCGACGGCCACCCATCTCGATGGTCGGTCGGGTGCCCGCCGCTGCCGCCATGCGCGCGGCGGCGGAGGCGATCGCGCAGTCGTGGTTGTAGATCGACAGCACCAACGTCTCCAGCACGACGGCTTCGGCGAAGCTGGCGCGCACCGTCAGCACCGGCGAGCCGGGGAAGTACAGCTCGCCCTCAGGGTAACCGTCGACGTCGCCGGTGAAACGGTAGTTCGCCAGCCAGTCGAGGGTGGCGTCGTCCACGACGTTGGTGGCGGCGAGCTGGTCGATCTCGGCGTCGGCGAAGCGGAAGTCCGCCAGCGCGTCGAGCAGCCGCGCCGCGCCAACGACGACGCCGTACCTGCGCCCATCGGGCAACCGACGTGCGAACACCTCGAACACGCAGTCCCGTTCGGCGCTGCCATCCGTGAGGGCGCTGGCGAGCATGGTCAGCTCGTAGTGGTCGGTCAGCAAGGCGGTGCTCGGCTGTGGCTGCTGCGGCGCTGTCATGCGCCAAGCCTATGAGCGGACGGGCCTGGTCATTGCACGAAGGGTGTGTCGTGCCACCATAGAACTATGTCCATGCCAGCAGCGGACGAACAGACGCAGGTGGAGCCCGCGTCCGACGAGCTCGGCGCGGCTGACCTGCCCTGGCAGACCGTGGTCTGGAACGACCCGGTCAACCTGATGTCGTACGTGACGTACGTGTTCCAGAAGCTGTTCGGCTACAGCCATGACCACGCGACCAAGCTCATGCTCGACGTGCACCACAAAGGGAAGGCGATAGTGTCGTCCGGTTCCAAGGACAAAGTCGAGGGAGACGTCTCCCGGCTGCACGCGGCCGGGCTGTGGGCGACCATGCAGCAGGCATCGTGAAGGCGTGGCGACGTAAAGGCGCCCGGATGGTCGCCGGATTCGAACAGCAGGAAGCGGCGGTGCTGCGCGGCCTCGTCAGCCAGATGGAGGACATGCTCCAGGCGCGCGCAGAGGAGGCGCCGCAGGACGAGCTGAGCGAGCTGACCGGCATCAAGGCAGGCCCATCTACCCCGCCGGACGACCCGGTGCTCGCGCGCCTGCTGCCGGACTTCCACCGCCTCGACCCGGACCAGCCGACGCAGGAGGACATGGACTCCGTCGCCGCGCTGCGCTCGCTGCACGAGCCGGAGCTGCTGGACGCGAAGCTCGGCGTCGCCGAGGTCGTGTTGCAGACGCTCGGGCCACAGGGCGGTGAGGTGCGGCTGTCGCTTGAGCAGGCGGACGCCTGGCTGTCGGCGATCAACGACGTCCGGCTCGCGCTCGGCACCGCTCTCGACGTCAACGACGACATGCCGGACGAACTGCCAGAAGACGACCCGCGCGCGGCGCACATCGGCGTGTACCACTGGCTGACGTACCTGCAGGAGAGTCTGGTGCAGGCGATGACGCGATGAGCGCGCCCGGCGGTGGCGCGCCCGGTCCGCGCAACGCGATCACTGACGTCGAGGGCCTGCTGGTCGGTCACCATCACCGGATCGGCGACGGCTGGGCGACCGGCACCACGGTTGTGCTGGCGCAAGGCGGCGCGGTCGGCGGCGTTGACGCGCGCGGGGGTGCGCCGGGCACGCGCGAGACGGATCTGCTCGCGCCGGAGAACATGGTGCAGCGGGCGCACGCCGTGTGCCTGTCCGGCGGCAGCGCCTACGGGCTCGTGGCCGCGGACGGCGTGATGCGGTGGTTGTCCGAACAGGACACGGGATTTCCTGTTGGGGTTGAGCCACATGAGGTCGTGCCGATCGTGCCGGGCGCGGTGATCTTCGACCTGCCGCAGTCCGAGTGGGGCAACCGGCCGGACGCCTCGTTCGGTTACGCGGCGTGTGATGCGGCTAGCGTCGAGGTGGCGCAGGGCGGCGTCGGTGCGGGCGCGGGCGCGAAGGTCGGCTCGCTCAAGGGCGGGGTCGGGACCGCGAGCATGACGGTCGGGGAGCACACCGTCGGCGCGCTGGCGGTGGTGAACGCGCACGGCGAGGCGGTCGATGTGAACACCGGATGTCCCTGGGCGGCGGATCACGAGCTGGCGGGGGAGTTCGGCGTGACGTGGCCTGGCCGGGCTGGGGAGCTTTCCTCGGACGGCCCTGGCGGCTCCGACGCCGGGACGTCGCTGAACACCACCATCGGCGTGGTCGCCACCGACGCCGCACTGTCCAAAGCGGAGTGTCGGCGGCTCGCGATGAGCGCGCAGGACGGCCTCGCGCGGGCGGTGCGGCCCGCGCACTCGATGTTCGACGGCGACACGGTGTTCGCGCTCGCCACCGGCGCGCGGGAGCTGCCAGAGGCGAGCGGACCGTTCGGCGTCCCGCAGCGCGCGGCAGTGCTCGACGGGCTCTGTGCCGCCGCCGCGACGTCGTTCGCGCGGGCGGTGGTGCACGGCGTGCTCGCGGCGAGCAGCGTCGGGTCGCTGCGGGGGTACGGCGACGTCTGGCCGGAAGCCCGACGCGCGACGCCGTGATGGCGCGGGAGCGGGCGTGGGTGGTGCAGCTGCACGACGACGACATCAACACCATCGAGGGCGTCGTCTACGTGCTGCATGAGGTGCTTGGCTTCCCGATCGAGGGCGGGGTGCAGGCCGCGAGGGACGTGGACAAGAACGGCACGGCCGTGCTCGGGCGGTACGAGAGCCAGGAGCACGCGGAGGCGCTGGTGGCGCAGTTGCAGATTTTCGGTCTGTGGGCGTCGATGAAGTGGACGTGACGTGCGGGGTTACATCGAGGCGGTCTCGCTGGACGACGGGGCGATACGTCTGACGCTGTCGCCCGACGTGGCCGACACCGTACTCACCAGCGTGCGGCAGTTCATCGCGACGCTGGAAACCGGGCGCAGGCCAGGCGTTTTGCCCAGGCGGCTGAGCAACTGGCGGCTGTTCGCCCACGCATACCCTCGGCCGAAGCCGAGCAGGCAGTTTCGCCAGCGGCACAACGGATGGATGCGGGACTCGCTGCTCGCATCCGCGTGTCGCATCAGGGACGGCTGGCCCGACGAGCCGACGTTCGTGCTCGACCGCGCCGCCATCGCGGACTGGTTCGCCGTGTGTGGTCTGGCGCAGACGCTCTACATCCAGCGCAGGTCGCGGAACCCGTTGCAGGGGTCGTTCGGGCACGGCCCGGCGTTCTGGCTGGCGCAGGTGCAGCAGTACGTCGCGACGGCGGCGTGCGGGTACGACTGGCAGCGGTTGCTGGGCGACGACTCCGGCTAGACCAGCCCGAACGCCCGGAGCTCGTCGTCGGTGAGCAGCCGCGAGCGGATCAGGAACCGCACGCCCACTGGCGCCTCCAGCGAGAAGCCGCTGCCGCGCCCCGGGACGACGTCGATGGTCAGGTGCGTGTGCTGCCAGTACTCGAACTGCGATGCGGACATCCACACCGGCACCGGGTCGATCCCGTCGACGGTCAGGTCGCCGAGGTGGACGTCGGAACCCCCGGTGCGGAACTCGCCAGCCGGGTAGCACATCGGAGCGCTGCCATCACAGCACCCACCCGACTGGTGGAACATCAGCGGGCCGTGCGTGTCCGCGAGGCTGCGGAGCAGATCCGCGGCCTTCGGCGTCACGGCCACCCGTTCAGCGGTCATCGACGTCTGGGCCTTTCACTCGGGTGTGGGAAGCGCCGGGTGCGGTGCAACGAAGGGCTTCTTTGTAGCGTCTGGCGCAAGTAAGAAGCCCTTCATCGCACCCCCAGCGGTGGGAAGCCGGGCGCGGCGCGGGCCGTTGCGGCAGGGCAGACGCGCCACGCCCGGCGGTCACGGGAACCGGGCTCAGAAGAAGCCCAGCTTGTTCTCCGAGTAGTTGACCAGCAGGTTCTTGGTCTGCTGGTAGTGGTCCAGCATCATCGAGTGGTTCTCCCGCCCGATGCCGGACTGCTTGTAGCCGCCGAAGGCCGCGTGCGCCGGGTAGGCGTGGTAGTTGTTCACCCAGACGCGACCAGCCTGGATGTCGCGGCCCGCGCGGTAGGCGACGTTGCCGTTGCGTGACCACACGCCAGCGCCGAGGCCGTACAGGGTGTCGTTGGCGGTCTTGATCGCGTCGTCGTAGTCGTCGAACTTCGCCACCGACACGACCGGTCCGAAGATCTCTTCCTGGAAGCTCCGCATCTTGTTGTGGCCCTCGAAGATCGTCGGCTGCACGTAGTAGCCGCCGGACAGCTCCCCGCCCAGGTCGGCGGGCTCGCCGCCGGTGACGACACGCGCGCCTTCCTGCTTGCCGATGTCGATGTAGGACAGGATCTTCTCGTACTGGTCGTTCGACGCCTGCGCGCCGATCATGGTCTCGGTGTCGAGCGGGTGGCCCTGCTTGACGGCCTTGGTGCGCTCGGTGACGTCGGAGAGGAACCGGTCGTAGATGCCCGCCTGGATCAGCGCGCGCGACGGGCACGTGCACACCTCGCCCTGGTTCAGCGCGAACATCGTGAAGCCTTCGAGTGCCTTGTCGTAGTAGGCGTCGTCGGCGCTGGCGACGTCGTCGAAGAAGATGTTCGGGCTCTTGCCGCCGAGCTCCAGCGTGACCGGGATCAGGTTCTCGCTGGCGTACTGCATGATCAGCCGCCCGGTGGTGGTTTCACCCGTGAAGGCGATTTTGCTGATCCTGCGGTTCGACGCCAGCGGCTTGCCCGCTTCGACGCCGAAGCCGTTGACGATGTTCACCGCACCGGGTGGCAACAGGTCACTGATCAGGGACATGAGGACGTGGATGGACGCCGGGGTCTGCTCGGCCGGCTTGAGCACGACGGCGTTGCCCGCCGCCAGCGTCGGGGCCAGCTTCCACGTCGCCATCAGGATCGGGAAGTTCCACGGGATGATCTGGCCGACGACGCCCAGCGGCTCGTGGAAGTGGTACGCGATGGTGTCGCCGTCGATCTCCGACACGCCGCCTTCCTGCGCGCGGATGGCTCCGGCGAAATAGCGGAAGTGGTCGATGGCCAGCGGGATGTCAGCGTTCAGTGTCTCGCGGACCGCCTTGCCGTTTTCCCAGCTCTCGGCCACCGCGAGGGCTTCGAGGTTGGCCTCCATGCGGTCGGCGATGCGGTTGAGGATGGTGGCTCGCTCGGCCACGGACGTCTTGCCCCACGCCGGTGCCGCGCCGTGGGCGGCGTCCAGCGCGCGCTCGACGTCGTCCGCTGTGCCCCGCGCGATTTCGGTGAACGGCTGGCCGGTCACCGGCGTGGGGTTCTCGAAGTACTGGCCCTTCGCTGGCGGGACGTACTCGCCGCCGATGAAGTGGTCGTACCGGGACTCGTAGGAGACGATGCTGCCCGCAGTGCCGGGCGCTGCGTACGTGGTCATGGGCCGTCCTTACTCGCTTCGTTGCGGTGTGATGGCGTGACGCTAGGAGCGGCAACGTTGCAACGACGTTGCAGTGCGGTGATGGCGGTCACTACCGTCAGAAGGGTGGGTGAGCACGCTGTGTCCGCGGAGCTGCTGCACGACCCCGACGCCTACGCCAAGCTGTTGCGGCGGGTGCACGAGGCCGTGCTCTCCGGCGCGCCCGCGCCCCAGCCGCCGCGCTCGGTGATCTCCGCGTCGTGGGACCGTTCGCTCGCGGCCGACGTCGACCCGGACGGCAAGCTCCCGCCGCTGGTCTACGACGCCGATGAGCTGGACGACGTCCGGCAGGCGCATCCGCTCGCGTCGGTGTTGCCGCTACTGCGGCAGAACCTGGTCAGCATCGCCGACGACGCCGAGCACATCATGATCGTCACCGACGCCGATGGCCACATCCTGTGGCGCGAGGGAGCGTCCGGGGTGTGCCACGACGCCGACCGGGTGCTGCTCACCGAGGGCGTGCGGTGGTCCGAGGACGTCATCGGCACCAACGCGATGGGCACCGTGCTCGCGACGGGGGAGCCGGTGCAGGTCTACTCCGCCGAGCACCTGGTGCGGATGTATCACACCTGGACGTGCGCGGCGGCGCCCGTGCGCCACCCGGAGACCGGCGCGCTGCTGGGCGCGATCGACGTCAGCGGGCCGTTGCGAACGGTGCATCCCGCGATGCTGGCGCTGGTGTCGGCGTCGGCGAGCCTCGCCGAGGGGCAGCTCAAGGCGCAGCTCGCGGTGCGCGACGAGCGGGTGCGTCGCAGCCACATGCCGCACCTGCACGCGCTGCGCGGCGAGCCGGGTGCGCTGCTGTCGACGTCCGGACGCGTGCTGGCGACGGAGTCCTGCGGGCCGCTGCCGGACGCGGTGCCGGTCACCGGATCGAACGTCGCATTGCCGGACGGGCGGGTCGGCACGCTGGAGCCGCTGCCGGAGGGGTACCTGCTCCGGCTCGGGCGGACGTCTCGCGCGGTGTCTCGTCCCCGGCTGGGGCTCACCTTCCTGAGTGACAGCGCGCCGGTCGTCACCGTCGATGGCCGCGAGATTCCGATCACACTGCGGCACGCCGAGATCCTGACCGTGCTCGCGATGCACCCGCACGGCATGTCCGCCGACCGGCTGGCGCTGGAGCTGTACGGCGACGACGGCAACCCGGTCACGGTGCGCGCGGAGATCCACCGGCTCCGTTCGCAACTCGGGGCCGAGGTCGTGCGGACCCGGCCCTACCGGCTCGCGGCCGACATCGACGCCGACTTCCTGCGGGTGTCCGCCGCGCTCCGCGATGGCGACGTCGACGCGGTGCTGTCGGCGTTCGACGGCCCGCTGCTGGCGGACTCCGAGGCGCCCGCCGTGCGCGACGAGCGGGAGTCGCTGATCGCGCTGGTGCGGCGTGCGGTGCTGGACAGCGGCGACGCCCGGGCGCTGTGGCGGTTCTGGGAGACGTCGTGTGGCGCGGACGACGTCGAGGTGGTGGAGCGGCTGTGCCGCGCGCTGCCTATGGGCGATCCGCGTCGGCGGATTGCCGCTGCCCACCACGCCCGCCTCGCCGCCGCGCCATAACCGCGCGAGTCGCACCGTATCCCGCGCGAGTCGCACCGTTCCGAGCGTGGCCGACCCGCTTCGCCGGGGATATTGCGCGATCCCTGACGGATTCAATGCCGTTTGTCCGACTCTCGTGGCCATTTGCCTGGCGAAGCCGAGTGAAGCCGCGAGTTCCAACACCGGATCTCGGAACTCGCGTCTCCGCAAGTCGGGACTCTCGCGGCACGACGACGTGCAACTCGCGGCGGATAAGGTGCAACTCGCGGCAAATAAGGTGCGACTCGCGCGGTGTGACGTGGGGCGTCTCACGGTACGGACACTCTCCGGCATCGAGTGTCCACCCCTTAGGATGGGAGTGTGCTTCAGATCCGCCGCGACCTCGTTGACGCGATCGTCGCGCACGCCAGGAAGGACCACCCTGACGAGGCGTGCGGGGTGATCGCTGGACCCGTAGGGTCCGATGGCACTGCGCGCCCCGAGCGTTTCATACCCATGCTCAACGCGGCCCGCTCGCCGACGTTCTACGAGTTCGACTCGCTCGACCTGCTGAAGTTGTACCGGGAGATGGACGCCAACGACGAGGTTCCCGTCGTGATCTACCACTCCCACACGGCGACGGAAGCGTACCCGTCGCGCACCGACATCTCCTACGCCTCCGAGCCGGACGCGCACTACGTGCTGGTGTCGACGCGGGACCCGGAGACGCACGAGTTCCGGTCGTACCGCATCGTCGACGGCGTCGTGACCGAGGAAGACGTCGAGATCGTCGAGGCAGCGAGCCCGGTGGCTGGCCCGACCGAGTCGTACATGTTCGCCAATACCGGCAGCGACGACAAGCCAGACACCTGACGTGCGGGAATAGAGCCGCACCTCAGAACGTCACCTTTGATTGCGTCAACCCATTTAGCGGAGGTAACCCACATGGCCGTGACCGTGTCCATCCCGACCATCCTGCGGACCCACACCGGCGGCGAGAAGTCCGTCGAGGCGACCGGCAAGACCGTTGCCGAGATCATCGACGACGTCGAGTCGCGCCACGGCGGTCTGAAGGCGCGCCTGGTCAAGGAGGACAAGCTGCACCGCTTCGTCAACGTCTACGTCAACGACGAGGACGTGCGGTTCGCGGGCGGCCTCGACGCCGAGGTGTCCGACGGGGACACCGTGACGATCCTGCCCGCCGTCGCGGGTGGCATGCGCTAACTGCCGTGGGTAGGTACTCGTCGCTGCTCGACGCGCTCGGCGGCACCCCACTCGTCGGTCTTCCCCGGCTTTCGCCCGCACCGAACGTCCGGCTGTGGGCGAAGCTGGAGGACCGCAACCCCACCGGCTCGATCAAGGACCGGCCCGCGCTGGCCATGATCGAGGCGGCGGAGGCCGACGGCACGCTGACGCACGGCGACACCATCCTCGAGCCGACGTCGGGCAACACCGGCATCTCGCTCGCCATGGCCGCCAAGGTCAAGGGCTACGGCCTGGTGTGCGTGATGCCGGAGAACACCTCGGAGGAGCGCAAGCAATTGCTCCAAGCCTACGGCGCGCGCATCGTGTTCTCGCCCGCCGCCGGGGGCTCCAACGAGGCTGTGCGCAGGGCGAAGGAGCTCGCCGAGGCGAATCCGGACTGGGTGCTGCTGTACCAGTACGGCAACCCGGCCAACGCCGACGCGCACTACAGCGGCACCGGCCCGGAGATCCTCAAGGACCTGCCCGAGGTCACCCACTTCGTCGGCGGGCTCGGCACCACGGGCACGCTGGTCGGCGTCGGCCGCTACCTGCGGGAACACAAGCCGGGCGTGCAGATCATCGCCTCCGAGCCGCGCTACGGCGAGCTGGTCTACGGGCTGCGCAACCTCGACGAGGGCTTCGTGCCCGAGCTGTACGACGAGACCGTGCTGACCGGCCGGTTCTCCGTCGGTGCCTACGACGCGCTGCGCCGCACGCGCGAACTGCTCGAGGTCGAGGGCATTTTCGCCGGCATCTCGACCGGCGCGGTGCTGCACGGCGCGCTGGCCGTGGCCGAAAAGGCGGTCAAGCGGGGCGAGCCGGCGGACATCGCGTTCGTCGTCGCCGACGCGGGCTGGAAGTACCTCTCGACCGGCGCGTACTCCGGTTCGCTCGACGAGGCCGCCGAACGCCTCGACGGCCAGCTCTGGGCCTGACGCCGCCCTGGCCACATGTCGACAAAGTCCCAACTTGCGTAGCCTGAGGCTATGACCGCGACCCCGACGCGCAGGCGCACCGACCCGAGCAAACGGGTGGTGCCGCCACGACCGTTCGGCGCCGTGCTGGTCGCGCTCTCGTTCACGACGTTGCTCTACGTCGTCGAGTTCGTCGACCGCGCACTGCCCGCCAACCTGCAACACGAAGGCATCGAGGCGCGCACGCTGTCCGGCCTGGACGGCGTGCTGTGGGCGCCGCTGCTGCACGGCCCGTGGAGCCACGTCGTCGCCAACACGATCCCGATCGCGCTGTTCGGGTTCCTGGTGATGTCCGGCGGCATCGGCCAGTGGATCGCGGTGACGACGACGATCTGGCTGGTCAGCGGGCTCGGCGTGTGGCTGGTCGGGCCACCGGACGCCGTCACCATCGGCGCGTCCGGCCTCGCCTTCGGCTGGCTGGCGTTCCTGCTGGTCAGGGGCATCTTCAACCGGTCGGTCGGACAACTGGTGCTGGCTGGGGTGCTGTTCTTCCTCTACGGCGGGATGTTCTGGGGCGTGCTGCCGACCGTCGCTGGCAACGTCTCCTGGCAGGGACACCTGTTCGGCGCGGTCGCCGGGGTGCTCGCCGCCTGGCTGGTCTCTCGTGCGGACCGCGCCCCCAGGACGTCCGCGCGTCCAGCACTGCCGGGTAATCTCGGCGCGTGAGCGCTTCCCCTGCCATAGACACCCCGATTGGCATCTTCGACTCCGGTGTCGGCGGCCTCACCGTGGCGCGGGCGATCCTGGACCAACTGCCCGCAGAGCGGGTGCGCTACGTCGGCGACACCGCCCACACGCCGTACGGACCGCTGCCCATCGCGCGGGTGCGCGAACTGGCGCTCGCCGCCATGGACAGCATGGTCGACGACGGCGTGAAGGCGCTGGTCATCGCCTGCAACACGGCGTCGGCCGCGTGCCTGCGGGACGCCCGCGAGCGCTACGACGTCCCGGTCGTCGAGGTGGTGCTGCCCGCGGTGCGCAGGGCCGTCGTCGCCACCCACACTGGCAGAGTGGGGGTCATCGGGACGGAGGGCACCATCCGCTCCCGCGCCTACGACGACGCCTTCCACGCCGCCAACCACATCCGCGTCAGCAGCGTCGCGTGTCCGCGGTTCGTGGACTTCGTTGAGCGCGGCATCACGTCAGGGCGCCAGGTGCTGGGGCTGGCGCAGGGCTACCTTGAGCCGTTGCTCGCCGCCGAGGTCGACACGCTGGTGCTCGGCTGCACGCACTATCCGCTGCTCACCGGCGTGTTGCAGATCGTCATGGGCCAGGACGTCACCCTCGTCTCCAGCGCGGAGGAGACCGCGAAAGACGTCGTGCGCGTGCTCACCGAGACCGACCTGCTGGCCGAGCCGTCCGACGAGCAGGCGAAGCACGAGTTCCTCGCCACCGGCGAGCCGGAGCGGTTCAACAAGCTCGCAAGGCGTTTCCTCGGCGCGCCACCGGGATTCCACCTCACCATGGCATGACCACACGACGTCACCGGGACGCTCGCACGAGAGTGAAACCGGTCGCGACGTGTTGCCGGTCATTCGCGGATCGGCGTCGGCATGGCAGGGTAGGCACGTGCGTCTGACCATCCTCGGGTGCGCTGGCAGCGTGCCCGGCCCGAACACCGCCGCCTCCGGCTACCTGCTCGAGGCGGATGGTTTTGTGCTCGGGCTCGAACTCGGCAACGGCACGCTGTCGCAGCTCCAGGAGTTTCGCAGTCCGTTCGACCTCGACGCGCTTGTCTTCTCGCACCTGCACCCGGACCACTGCGCCGACTTCGGCGCGCTGACGGTCATCCGGCGCTACCACCCGCACTGGCCGGGGGGCAGGCCGACGCGGCTCCCGGTTTACGGGCCGGACGACACCGAGCAGCGGCTGGTCAACCTGTACGCGCCGAACGAGCCGGAACGCGCCGAGACCGACCTCGGCGACGTCTACGAGTTCCGTCCGCTGCCGTCGGAGCCGGTGGCGATCGGGCCGTTCGTGCTCACCGCGTACGAGGTGCTGCACCCGACGCCCGCGTACGGACTGCGTATCAGCCACGGCGGCGTCACGCTCGCCTACACCGGCGACTCCGGCATGTGCCCCGCGCTGGACGTGCTTGCCCACGACGTCGACGTGCTGCTCAGCGAGGCGTCCTGGACCGACGCCGACGACCGGCCGCTGGGCGTGCACCTGTCCGGGGTCGAGGCAGGCCTGCTCGCGCACCGCTCGGGCGCGCGGCGGCTGCTGCTCACCCACATCGCGCCATGGACCGACCGTGCCAAGATCTACGCCGAGGCGCGGACGACGTTCGACGGGCCGCTCGAGCTGGTCGAGCAGGGCGCGACCTACGACATCTGAGCCGGGCGTCGGCACCCACCCCGAGCGCGGCAGGGCCGCGGCTCGTAGGCTGACGCACCGTGGCGAGAGCAGATGGCAGAGAAGACGACGCACTCCGCGAGGTGAGGATCACCCGGGGGTTCCAGCAGTGGCCAGCGGGGTCCGTCCTGATCGAGTTCGGCAACACCAGGGTGTTGTGTGCGGCGAGCGTGTCGGAGGGCGTGCCGCGCTGGCGCACGGGCTCCGGGCTCGGCTGGGTGACCGCCGAGTACGCGATGCTGCCGTCGAGCACCAACACGCGCAGCGCCCGCGAGTCCGTGAAGGGCAAGATCGGCGGGCGCACGCACGAGATCTCCCGGCTGGTCGGCCGGTCGCTGCGGGCGTGCATCGACCTGGCAGCGCTCGGTGAGAACACCATCGTCATCGACTGCGACGTCATCCAGGCCGACGGCGGCACCCGTACGGCCGCCATCACCGGCGCGTACGTCGCGCTCGCGGACGCGGTCACGTGGCTGGCAGCCGCCGGTCGGCTGGCGGACCCGCAGCCGTTGGCCAGCGGGGTGTCGGCGATCAGCGTCGGCGTCGTCGACGGCAAGGTGCGGCTCGACCTGCCCTACGAGGAGGACTCGCGGGCCGAGGTGGACATGAACGTCGTGGCCACCGACTCCGGCACGCTGATCGAGGTGCAGGGCACCGCCGAGGGCGCGACGTTCACCCGCTCCACGATGGACGCCATGCTGGACGTGGCCCTGGCCGGGTGCGCCGAGCTGAGCGCCAAGCAGGCCGAGGTGTTGAAGCAGCCGTACCCCGGCGAACTGCCGGAACCGGAGCCGGGGAAGAGCGCCAAGAAAGACAAGAACGACAAGAAGTCGAAGGCGAGTAAGTGAGTCGGCTGCTGCTGGCCACCCGCAACGTCAAGAAGCTCGACGAGCTGCGTCGCATCCTGGACGCCGAGGGCGTCGCGGGGCTGGCGGTCGTCGGGCTCGGCGACGTCGAGCCGTTCGACGAAGCGCCCGAGACCGAGCCGACGTTCGAGGGCAACGCGCTCGCCAAGGCGCGCGACGCCGTCGCCGCGACGGGACTGGCCGCCGTGGCGGACGACTCCGGGCTGACCGTGGCCGCGTTGAACGACATGCCGGGCGTGCTCTCGGCGCGCTGGGCCGGGCGGCACGGCGACGACGATGCGAACCTGCGGCTGGTGCTGGACCAGCTCACCGACGTCCCCGACGACCGCAGGGACGCCGCGTTCGTGTGCGCGGCGGCGCTGGTGACCCCTGACGGCTCGGAGACCGTGGTGCGGGGCCGCTGGCCAGGCACGCTGATCCGCGAGCCGCGCGGCGAGAACGGCTTCGGGTACGACCCGATCTTCATGCCGGAGGGGGAGCAGCGCACCTCGGCCGAGCTGGACTCGGCCGAGAAGGATGCGCTGTCCCACCGGGGCAGGGCGTTGCGCGCGCTACTGCCGCACCTGCGCGCCATGGCGGAGGGCTGAGGGCACGCAGCGGCTAGCGACGTCAGGCGCCCGGCGCCTGGGCCGCCTCCACCTGCCCAGCGTCAACTTATGCCCGATTTGCCGGGCTTCGGCGACGCTCAGCGGGTGGCGGCGCGACGCCGGCGCCCTCAGCCGATCTTGAGGTCCTTGATGAGCTTCGCGACGTGGCCGGTGGCCTTCACGTTGTAGCGGGCCTCGGCGATCTTGCCGTCCGGGTCCACGACGAACGTCGAGCGGATGACGCCCTGCACGACCTTCCCGTAGTTCTGCTTCTCGCCGAACGCGCCCCACTCGGTGAGGACGTCCTTGCCGGGGTCGGACAGCAACGTGATCCGCAACTGCTCGTCCTCGGCGAAGCGCGCCAGCTTCTCCGGCGAGTCGGGTGAGATGCCAAGCACCTCGTAGCCTGCGTCGCCCAGCACGGTGAGGTTCTCGGAGAAGTCGCACGCCTGCTTCGTGCAGCCCGGCGTCGCAGCCTTCGGGTAGAAGTAGACGATCACCGACGTGCCCCGATAGTCGGCGAGGTTTACCTGCTTGCCGTCACTGTTCGTCAGCGTGAAGTCGGGGGCGGGGTCGCCCACCTGGAGTCGAATCTGCTCAGTCACGCGGGCGAGACTACCGGCTACCCCCGACCGACATAGGTCACCGCCGCCGTGGCGTCCGGCGTGGGACGGATCTTGAGCCGGACGTCGTCGTTGTCGCGGTCGGCGGTGTACGCCAGCGTCATGCGGGTCTTGCGGGACACCGGCACCTCGGCGCTGATGTCGACGATGCCGTTGTAGCCCTGAGTGGTGTCGATCAGTTCGGGGCTCTCCTCGCCGCCGACCCACGTCGTGATCGACAGGTCGGACAGGTGATACGGCCACTCGGTGCCGTTCTGGATGACGATCTCGAACGCGATCGCGCGCGGCGCCTCTGGGTAGGCCGTCTTGCTCGGGGTGAACGACTTCGGCGGCGACACCGTGACGGACAGGCCGGTCAGGAAGGTGAACTGCTTGCCGAACTGCTGCTCGCCGGTCCCCGGTGCCGGGCCGGGCGAAGCCGGACTCGCTTGGCTGACGTCTTCGGCAGCATCCCCCTCGGCAGACTCACAAGCGGTGGCTCCGGCGACGACGCCTGCGAGCAACGCGAACGCGACCGCAACCCTCACGGGTCTGCGCACAGGGGTCACTCCTTCTCGTGAGCGGACGGCTGTTACGGACGAAGCCGGTAACAGGACTTTGCGGGCACCAGTACAAAAAACCGGCTAGTCACAACTTTGGACGTCGAAGCGCCCAGTGGCGAGTCGAGAAGCCGCGTTGAAGCGGACCTGGTGTACGCCCGTGGCCATCCCGTAACCCGATCGCCGTTCTCGGTGATGGTGCTCACTTAATCGGGTGGAATTCCCAGGACGGGATGTGAAAAGTGGTCACCCCGTCGTTGTGACTCAGGTCGCGAGGGCGAAGAAAAGAACGAACAGACCGATCGCGAAGATCCAGCCGACGATCGCCCAGCCGAATTCTCGCCACGGCTGAACGGGCCCCCCATCGACCCCCGGCACGTATACGCCACGCTCCTCGAAGGAGTCGGCGAGTCGGGTGACCCACCGGATCGGGTTAAGCGTGTGCATGGCCCGGGAGCGTAGCGCAGTGCGTGGCTCCGCTTGCAGGGCCTGCGGAGTGGGACGGCGTCGATTGGGGTTGGGGTGGGCTGGGTCGGCCGCGTTGCCTGGCACCGGCCGGAAAGTCGGCTGGCACCGACCGGAAAAGGAGGGCCCCCGGCGCCGAGGGGGGAGGGGGCGCCGGGGGCGTGTGCCGGCCCTGGGGGTCGACCGGCACGAGCGATCCTACCTGAAAAGTAATATGCACGTGCATGGGGGTGCGTAGTGCCAACGGAGTAATCGCGTGTCTGCGTGGTTGTCGCCGTTGGTTCTGGTGTCCTAGCTGGAGTCACCGACGTCCATGATGTCCACGTGCAGCGGCGCGAGCGTGGGGCGCTTGGGCGGGAGTCCGTCGCCGGAGGAACGGCCGGTGAGTCGTCTGCCAATCCAGGGCAGCAGGTGGACGCGCGCCCACGTGGCGTCGGCCAGTCGTTGCTCCGTCCATGTCGCGTGGCTCAGCGGCGGGAGCGGCGCCCGCCAGTCGAAGCGGGGTGCGAGTCCGATCGCCTGGCCGACGGCCTCGGCGACCCTGCGGTGGCCCTCGCCGTTGAGGTGGATGCGGTCATCGGCCCAGAGCCGGGGATCGTCGAAGACGCGCGCCGACGCGAGATCGACCACGACGGCCTGATGCCGCTCGGCCAGGTCGGTGACCAACGCGGTCAGCCTGCGCAGTCGGGGCACGATTCGCGCGCTGCCGCGCATCCGGTGGGACGGATCGACCGACTTGAACAGCACCAACGTGCCTGACGTCGCCGCCAGTCGCCCGACGACGTCCTCCACGTGGGCACACGGTGGCGAGGTCGCAGCGCGGGCGCATGAGGTCGTTGACGCCGCCCGCGAAACTGACGAGGTCAGCGTTCATCGCGGCTGCTACCGGGCCTTGCGCTGTGGCGATCTGGCCAACCAGTTTGCCCCGGATCGCGAGGTTGGCGTACCGGAGGCCGGGTCGGGTCGCTGCCAGGCGGGTCGCGAGCAGGTCCGCCCAGCCCCGGTAGCTGCTGTCCGGGTGGGCGTCGGACATCCCCTCGGTGAACGAGTCGCCGATCGCGACGAAACTGTCGTAGTGGTGTTCGCTCATAGTGGCGTCAAGCTTAAGTGTGGTTCCGTGCCGCTTTCGTGTGCCAGGTGATGATCCGGGCATTACGATCTGTGATGCGGCGTTGTCGGCACGTGTCGGGAGTCGGTCGGATGTGGTGCGGGTATTATGTTTCGCGGTCAATTTTCGGTGTTCCGGTCGGCGATTTTCCGCCGTTTCGGTAACGGGCATTAATGCGACGTCTGGGGTGTTTTGGAAAAGTGACGGCAAGGGATGGCCTGCGTGGTTTTCTGGCCAGTTCAGTCGCGTTCTGGTGTGCTGCTGACGAGCCGGGTGGGGCGAGCTGCGCTTCCGCGCCCACGGGGGAGCTGAGCTGCGGGAGTGCTGATCTTCGCCGCGTAGCGCCGCCAACGACGTTCGGCGTTCTGTGGGCGGGTCAGGAGTGAGCGAAGTGGGCGATCTGGCATGATTCTGGACCTTGCCGCTGAAATCGAGGTGAATGCGTGAGGGACTCGCGATGAGTGACGGTGACCCCGCCGCGAGGCCAGCAGAGGAAACCGATCAGGCGCGTGACGACGAGTGGCCGTCAGCTGAGACCCACACGGGTGACGACGTGAACGCCACGCAGCCCGAGCCTGAGCACGCCGACGCCGATGCGGCCCAGGGGGAGTCTGCGGGCGCGGCCGAGGGGGAGCCGGTGGTGGACGACGCGGCGGAGGCCGCCGAGTCGAGTGAGTCGGCGGCGGACGAGCCCGACGTAGCCGAGCAGGAACCGGACGATGCGACGGCGGAGGGACGTAGGACGGACGCCGAGTCGAGTGAGTCGCCGCCGGACGGTGCGGCTGGGGACGCCGTAGAGCCCTCGGAAGACGTTGCGGCTGAGGGCGCATCAGCGGATGCCGTTGCCGAGCCCGATGCGGGTGCGCCCGCTGTCGAGGCTGGCACCGAGAGCGCGGACACCGACGAACCCAAGACCGCGTCCGACACCGACGAACCCAAGACCGCGTCCGACACCGACGAACCCAAGACCGCGCCAGTTGCCAAGGCGGATGCGGAGGCAGACGCGCAAGCCGTCCCCGAAGGCGACGAGGCCACCGACTCGCAGGCCACTGGCGCCAACGAACCCGAGGCCCAGACCGCTGAGTCCGCTGAAGCCGCTGAAGCCGATGAGACCGGTGCCGCAAGCGAGCCGTCCGCCGCCGAGGGGACCGCCGTCATGGCGGCAGCGGCCCCGGTGAGTGCCGACACCGGCGAGGTTGACGCGGACAAAGCCGAGGCGGACGAGGGACACACCGACAGCGCTGACGAGACACAAGACGAGACACCGGACGAGACGGCCGACGAGACGGCCGAGTCCGGTACGCCGGCCCGCAAGCCGATTCTGGCCGCTGTCGGCGCGGCCGTGGTGTCGCTGTTCGTCCGGGTGCGTAAGGCGCTCGGCATCGCCGCGGCCGTCCTGGCGGGGCTCACCGGCCTTTACCTGATCGACCTGCTCGTCACGCAGGGCGAGATCCCGCGCGACGTCGTCGTCGCCGGGGTCGAGATCGGCGGGCTGGAACCGATCGAGGCGGAGTCCGTGCTGCGGCTGCGGTTGTCGCCTCGGCTCGACCAGCCGCGCAGCGCGACCGCCGACGGCAAGTCCATCGAGATCGACCCGGACGCCGCCAACGTGACGATCGACTGGGCGGCGACCGTCGATTCCGCCAACACGCCCAGCTACAACCCGTTCACCCGCGCGCTGTCGCTGTTCACCGACCGCGAGGTGACCGCCGTCGCCAGCGGTGACACCACGGCCATCGGCACTACGCTCAGCGAGCTCGCCAAGGACGTCGACGTCGCCAAGGTCGAGGGCACCGTGAAGTTCGACGGGACGACGCCGGTGGCGGTCGAGCCGTCCGAGGGCAAGCGGCTGAACGTGCCACGGGGCGTGCGGGACGTCATCACCGGATGGGTCGAACGTGACGTCATCCCCGTGCCGGTCGACACGCTCGAGGTGAAGGCCACCGACAACGGCGTGCAGCGCGCCGTTGACGGTTTCGCGACGACGGCGGTGTCCGAGCCGATCACACTGGAGGCGCGTGGTCGCACGCTGCGGATGACACCGGGCGAGATCGCGGATGTCGTCACGTTCACCGCCAACGACGACGGCAGCCTCAGCCCCCGCATCCCGCCCAAGCGACTGCGCACGACGATGGGCAAGCGACTCGCGTCCACCGAGGTCAAGGGCAAGGACGCCCGGATCGTGTTCGGGGCGAAGAAGACCAAGGTCAAGCCGTCCGTCGACGGCACAGAGGTGGAGTGGGGAAGCACCGCCGACGCGCTGCTCGAAGCCGCCGCCACGACGGAAGGGCGCGACGTCAAGGTCGCCTACCACCACACGCCCGCCGAACTGACCACCAAGGAGCTGAAGAACCTCGGCATCAAGGAGGTCATCGGCGAGTTCACCACCTACGACTTCGCCAGCGACTCCGGCGTCAACATCAAGCGCGTCGCCGAGGAGATCAACGGCGCGATCGTGCGTCCGGGCGAGGTGTTCAGCCTCAACGGCTACACCGGTCGGCGCGGCATCGAGCAGGGTTACGTGGGCGCCGCCGTCATCGAGAACGGCGAGCTGACCCGCGCGGTCGGCGGCGGTATCTCCCAGTTCGCCACCACGCTCTACAACGCCTCGTACTTCGCGGGCATGGCAGACGTCGAGCACCGCGAGCACAGCCGCTACATCAGCCGCTACCCACTCGCGCGCGAAGCCACCGTGTTCCAGAACCCCGACGGCTCAAGCGTCATCGACCTGAAGTTCCGCAACACCACCTCGAACGGCGTCGCCATCCAGACCAGCTGGACGCCGACGAGCATCACCGTCAAGCTCTGGGGCACCAAGAAGTTCAAGGTCGAGTCGGTCACCAGCGAGCCGTTCAACTACACCGCGGCGCCGGTCGTGGTGAAGCCGTACGGCACCGAGTGCGTCCCGCAGGATGGCGCGCAGGGCTACAGCGCGACGAACACCCGAATCATTCGCACGCTGGACGGCGAGCTCGTCGATCGGCAGGCCCGCACGGTCGTTTACCAGCCGACAGAGGAGATCCAATGTGCCCCGCCGCCGGAACCGGACCCCGAGCCGGAACCGGACGGCGGGCCTACCGAGCCACCCGCTAACGGCTCGCCAAGCACCGAGCCGAGCAAGCCCTCGACGTCCAAGCCGCCGGCGTCGAACCCGCCGGATGACTCCGGCGGGCTGATCACCGACGGCTGAGCCGGCTCGCCGCGCTGGGCAGGCCCCCTAGCCCTGCCCAACGCAGCGTGACCCCTGAGATCCCTCCGGCCGACCGCAGTCTGCTGCCGACGGGTGGGGGACTACAGCCGTTCGTCGTATCCGGTCTATAAAATCCCAGTTGAGCGACTGGGGGCCGGTTTTCCGGTCCGGACGCGACGACGCTGCCGGGTAGGAAGTGAAGGTTCGTGACCGAGACCGATGTGCCTGTCAACCCTCGTGCCGCCTTCGCCGAACGGTTCGCGCTGCTGTACGCCGAGGCGGGCAATCCGCCGCTGAAGCGCGTCACCGAGTCCGTCGCGCGGGAACGCGGCGTCGACGACAACGGACGTCCGGTGCGCGTGCCCGCGCAACGCATCAGCGACTGGCGGCGCGGCAGGAACGTGCCCGCGCGTTTCGCCGGGCTCGCCGCCGTGCTGCGGGCGCTCATCGGCGAGGCGCGCAAACGCAGGCCCGAGCCGGTGGCCGCCGGGCTGTACGACATGACGACGTGGCGTTCGTGGTGGGAGGCCGCGCTCGCCAGCCCGCTCGCCGACGCCGAGAACGGCACCGGCAACGGTCAGGTGGTCTCGCCGCGTTCGGTGATCGAGGGCGACGGGGTGCGCCCGTACCGGGGGCTGGCGGCGTTCCAGCAGTCCGACTCGGAGTGGTTCTTCGGCCGCGAACGCGCCACGTCGGACCTGCTTGCGCGCATCGCCCAGGCACGCGCGGACGGCGGGTTCGTGGTGCTGGTCGGCGCGTCCGGCGCGGGGAAGTCGTCGCTGTTGCGCGCGGGGCTCGGGCCGTCACTGGCGGCGGGCACGCTGGGGGAGGAGCAGACGTCGGAGCTGCCGATCACCGCTATGACGCCGGGCGCTGACCCGCTGGGCACGCTCGCTGCGTTCGAGGACAGCGTTACCCTGCCCGGCATCCTCGTCGTTGACCAGTTCGAGGAGCTGTTCACGCTCTGCGACGACGAGGACGCCCGCGGCGAGTACGTGCGGCGGCTGCATGCGCTGGGCACGACGTCCGACGACGACCCGGCGCGGTACGTGGTCGTGCTTGGCGTGCGGGCCGACTTCTACCACCACTGCCTCGACTTTCCCGAGTTGGTCGAGGCAATGCAACGTCGGCAGCTCGCGCTGGGTGCGATGAGCGAGAGCGAGCTCCGCGACGCCGTCGTGCGGCCCGCGAAGGCGGTGGGGTTGCAGTGGGAATCGGGGTTGGTCGAGCTCATGCTGGCCGATCTCGGCGCGACGTTGCGCCGCACCGGACGTCCCAGTGGCGCGCCCGGTTACGAGGCAGGCGCGTTGCCGCTGCTCTCGCACGCACTGCTGGCGACGTGGCAGCGCCGCAGCAACGGCAAGCTCACCGTCGCGGGCTACCGGCGCGCGGGTGGCATCCACGGCGCGGTCGCCGCAACGGCCGAACGCGCGTGGGCGGAACTGGACGGCGAAGGCACGGAGGCCGCACGTCGCATTCTGCTGCGCCTGGTGCGCGTCGGCGACGAGACGCGGGACGTCCGGCGCAGGGCCACCCGCGCCGAGCTGGCCGGCACCGACCCGGCCAGGGAGCGCGCGCTTGAGGTGCTGGTGCGCGCGCGGCTGGTCACGTTGGACGCCGAGTCCGTCGAGATCACTCACGAGGCGCTGCTGGACGCGTGGCCGAGGCTGCGCGGCTGGATCGACGACAACCGCGCCGAGAACCTGGCCCGCCAGCGCCTCGAAGCCGACGCCGCGTCGTGGGACGAGCAGGACCGCGACCCGTCGTTGCTCCACCGGGGCTCGCGCCTGGAGTCGTCCGAACGGCTCGCGCGGGCGTCCGACACCGTGGAGCTGAGCCCGCGCGCCCGGAAGTTCGTGCGGGTGTCCAGCCAGCATCACCGCAGGCAGCGCTGGTTGCGACGGGCCGCGGTCTCGCTGGTCGGCGTGTTCGCGCTGATCGCGGCGGGCGCGGCGGCGGTGGCCGTCAACGAACGGGACGACGCCGAGTTCCGCCAGCTCCTGGCGGAGGCTGACAACCTCGCGACCGACGACCCGTCGCTGTCCGCGCAGCTCAGCCTGGTCGCGCATCGGATGCGGCCGCAGCACAAGGGCGTCGCGGCGCGGTTGCTGTCCACCCAGCAGTCGCCGCTGGCCACGCCGTTGCGCGGCCACGAAGGCGCGGTGTACCTGACGTCGTTCAGCCCGGACGGCACGGTGCTCGCCACCGCGAGCGAGGACCGGACCGTCCGGTTGTGGGACGTCTCCGATCCGGCGAATGCGCGACCGCTCGGCGAGCCGCTGACCGGCCACGAGAGCTGGGTGAGTTCTGCGGTGTTCAGCCCAGGCGGTGACATCCTCGCCACCACCGGCGACGACGCCACCATCCGGCTGTGGGACGTCTCCGACCCCACCGCCGTCACCCGGATCGGGCAACCGCTGCGGCCCGGCAACGGCACGATGTACCTCCTCGCGTTCGGCCCGGACGGTGACCTGCTCGCCACCGCCAACAACGACGGCACGGTCGGCCTGTGGGACATCTCCGATCCGTCGCGGCCGACGCGGCTCGCCTCGCTCACCGGCCACGACGACGCCGTCCGGTCGATCGCGTTCAGTCCGGACGGCAGCGTGCTCGCCAGTGGCAGCGACGACCACGACGTCCGCCTCTGGGACGTCGCCAACCCGCGACGCCCGGAACAGCTCGGCACGCCGCTGACCGGCGCGGCGGACATGGTGCACTCGGTGGCGTTCAGCCCGGACGGTGACACGCTCGCGGTGGGCGTCGAGGACACCACCATCCGGCTGTGGGACGTCGCCACGCCGACCCGGGCGCGGCAGTACGACGCGCTGACCGGGCACGAGGGGCTGGTGTGGTCGGTGCAGTTCAGCCTGGACGGGCGGCTGCTCGCGTCGGCGAGCGCGGACGGCACCACCCGGTTGTGGAACGTCACCGATCCGGAGCACGCGGTGCCGTTCGGGGAGCCGCTGTCGGCGCGGTCCGGGATCGTCTATGCGGTCGGGTTCGGACCGGACGGACGGCTGGCCACCGGCAGCGACGACGGCATCGCGCGGGTGTGGTCGTTGCCGCGCGGCGCGCTGGCCAGCCATCCGGACGGCGTCACCGCTGTCGCCGTGGGGCCACGCGGCGATCTGTTGGCCACCGGTGGGGCAAACCGGTCGGCGCGCCTGTGGCGGATCGGCGACCGCGAGCGCCCGACGCCGGTCGGGCCGGAACTGCACGTCGACGGCACGGTGCACGCGCTCGACCTCAGCGCGCGCGACGACCTGCTTGCCACCGGCAGCACCGACACCAAGGTCCGGCTGTGGCGGGTGGCCGATCCGGAGCACCCGGAGCACGTCGCGACGCTGCCGGGCGCGGCCGGGTACTTCAGCCCGGACGCGACGAAGCTGGCAGTGGTCGACGGCACGGACCTGCGGCTCTACGACGTCTCGGATCCCGCGAGCCCGGAGAAGCTGGCCGACATCGACACCGGGCACTCCGCCTACATCACGGCTGCGGCGTTCAGCAACGACGGCACGACGTTCGCGACCGGCAGCTTCGACCAGACCGCCCGACTGTGGGACGTCAGCGATCCGAGTGAGCCGACGTTGCGCGGCGAGCCGCTGGCCGGGCACACCGGTCCGATCTGGTCGGTCGCGTTCCACCCTGACGACTTCGCGCTCTCCACGGCGAGCGGCGACAAGACCATCCGGCAGTGGAGCACCCGCGAGATGTCCGACGCGCACCCGATCGGCGGACCGCTGCACGGCCACACCGACGCGGTGAACTCGGTGGCGTTCAGCCCGGACGGCTCGCTGCTGATGAGCGGCGGCTACGACGAGACCGTGCGGATGTGGACGACGACGCAGCTACCCGGCTCGGTGGCGCTCACCGGGCACACCGGCGTGGTCGAGGCGGTCGCGTTCACCCCGGACGGCGGCACCGTCGTCACCGGCGGGAGTGACGGCACCGCCCGGCTGTGGGGCCACGACGTCGAGCGCGGCATCGCGCGGATCTGCGCCGTGTCCGCCGACGTCCTCACCCCGGCGGCGTGGCAGCGGTACCTGCCGCAGCAGTCGTACGAACCGCCGTGCTGAGCGAAAAGTGGTGGGCCCGGTGGGACTCGAACCCACACTGGCACGGACCCAGCTACGCGGGTCATGGCCGATCATGGTGTGAGCTTGTCTCGCCTGGTCGGAGTGCATATTTCGCCTCACCCAACACTTCGTAGGTTGGCCCCGTCTGGCGGGGTTTGGGGGGAGTTTGCGGCACGCGAACGGTGCCGCGTCAGCGCCTGGCGCACGTCGTCGTGGCCGTGGTCGGCGAGGTGCGCGTACCGCTGCGTGACCTCCCAATCGCTGTGTTGAACGGCGACATTCACGGCTCGTTCTGGGACACGGCGGGAAGCTCGCTTGTGGCGTGGTCCGGTGAGACCGCTGGTGACCGCATCGTCCGGCTGTGCGACGAAGAGAGCGTCCCGCTGCGCGGGGTCGGTGACATGTCCGATACCGCCGCGATGGGTCCGCAGCGCATCGACACGCTGCTGAACCTGCTCGACGAGTGCGCCAAGGTCGACATGGGCATCCTCGGCAACGACCGCGACGCGCTCCGTTTGGTGTACCTGGCACGCAGTGGGTTCTATAACCGGAGCGTTGCGCTGGCGCTGGACTACGCGAACGGCGAGGTCGCCCCAGCGTTTGAACCCACCGAGGACGACCGGCTGATCCGTAACGACGTCGCGGTGAAGCGCCCGAGGGGCGGGTCATACCGGGCGGTGAGGCAGGGCGGCCCGCTATCGGTGGACGAGATCGGCCGCTATGACACCGCGCCGACGATCAACGTCGCCAGCGATGATCAGCTGCCTGACCAAGCTCACTGGCGGCTACACGTCGGTACTGTCGACGAGCCGCGCTATCCCGTGATTACGGTGCGAGTGCATGCTCTCGACGCAGCTACGGCGGCCGACGCGCTCGAGGTGCGTGTGGGGGATCGCATCACGATCAGCAACCTGCCGAAGTGGCTGCCGCCTGGTGACGCCGACTTGCTCGTGCAGGGTATCCGTGAGCGGTACGGCGACACGGAGCGCGTACTGCGGTTTCTGTGTGTCCCAGCGTCGCCGTGGGACGCCGTGGTGGTCGGAGAGACCAAAGTGGACACCGCCGGTAGTGAGCTGGACTCGGGTATCTCGGACTCGGCGACGTCGATGGACGTGGCTACGACGGTGGGTGAGGACTGGACCACCGACAGCGGCGAGTTCCCGTTCGACGTCGAGGTCGGCGGCGAGGAGATCACGATCTCCGATATTGGCTCGGCTGTCGACGGCGTGCAGACGTTCACGATCAGCGAGCGCAGCGTCAACGGCATCACCAAGTCCCACGACACGGGCACCGGGGTGCGCATCGCTCGCAAGCACCGCGCCGTGGTGTGGCTCTAGGGAGGACGAATGTCGATCAAGGCGGGAACGACGCTCACGACGGCGCACCTGTCGCACACCACGAAACATGCCCAGCTGAGCGATGAAGACCCATCGACGACCAGCGAGTGGGTGCAGTGGGGTGACGAGGAGATCGTCATCCCCGACCCCGGTATCGACGTCGAGGTGACTGCCACGCTGATCGGCCGCCTGGTCGACAACGACAGCGACGCCGCTGCTGCTGCCTCACGCGTCAAAATCTCGCTCGACGGCGGGGACTCCTGGACCGAGGGCGACGGGTTCTTCATCCGTGTGGGTACCGACGTCGGCGTGACATGCACTACCGCGAACACCATGAGCGTCTCCGGCACACCGGACGGCGACATCATCGTGCGCGCAGAGTTCCACAAGAAGAACGCGGCTACGTCGGCCAGCGACGGCACGATCACCGCGACCATGATCCCGGCAGGCTGAGCGATGGACGCCCTCTCGGTCGTGCTGGAAAACATCGGCGGGCTCGGTTCAGCCGGGGCCGTGGTGGTGCTGCTCGTCTACGTCATCCGCCACGGCGGCGCCGACCGGCAGGCATATCAAGCGGCGTTGCAGGCCGCGGAGGAACGCCACGCCATCGAGATGGCGCGAATGCGCGAACGCGTCGACGGGCTCGAACGGCGCGTGCAGGAGCTGACCGAGGCGCTCGACGAGGAGCGCCGCAAACGCTGGCACGCCGAGGACGTCGCGGCCGGTGTCCGCCGAGCGACAGCAGAGGGAGGCTAGACGTGGGCGGCAGCACGACGGGCTACTACCTGCTGGACAATCCGAATCCGCACGGGCCGCACTACTACGACTCGCGCCGCAAGCCGGTGCGGCAGATCGTCCTGCACATCACCGCGAGCGTTGAGGATCAGGGCATGCGCGGCGGCGACGAGTCGGCGGAGCAGACCGCGCGCTACGCGGCGAGCACGGAGCGGGAGGTGTCGTGGCACGCCGGGGCCGATAGCGATAGCTGGCTGCCGTTGCTGCCGCCGGGCTACACCGCGTGGCACGCGGTCGGCTACAACTCCGGCACGTGGGGGCTGGAGATCTCCAAGCGCGACACGACGTGGTCGGGCGAGCCCGCCGACTGGGTCGAGGCGACGCTGACGAACGCGGCCGACGCCTGCCGGCCGATCGTCGACGAGTACGGCATCCCGCTGCGGCTGCTCACCCGCGAGCAGGTCGACCACGGCGTGAAGGGGTTCGTTTACCACTCGACCCTCGACCCCGAACGTCGCACCGACCCCGGCGCGGCCTCGCTGGTCTCAGCAAGGCGATCGAGGCCATGGCCGAGTCGCTGCCCGACGACGTCCGCGAGGCCGTGAACGACGCACTCGACGACAACGTCACCGTGTCCGGTGACATCGACGTGACCATCGGGGGAGGTGAACAGTAACCATGTGGAACGCGAAGTACTGGCGTGATCTCGCCGAGCGCGCGATCGCGTCAACGGCCGCGGGCGCGGTCACCGCGATCGGCGGCGACACGCTCAATGTGTGGAGCGCCGACTACCGGATGATCTCGGGTGTCGCGCTGGGCGCTGGCCTGCTGGCCGTGCTCAAGGGGCTGGCGGCGAAAGCGATCGGTGACCGCGACTCGGCGGCGCTGCTGCGCGGTCAAACGCCCGTCAAATAGCCGCGCTCCCCGCGCACCGACGCCCCCGGCGCACCCTGATCATGGGTTGTGCCGGGGGCGTCTTTTCGCGTGCGCCCGCTCGTCGGCCCGGACCTCTGCCCACCATCCGCAGTCCCGGCTGCACGTCTGCCACGTCTTCCCCTTCACCTCGGTGATGAGGACGAGTCCGGCACAGTTCGGGCATTCGGGGTATTCGTCATGATCCATCGCGGCCCGATGGTGGACTACATCGCCCTGGGGCGAAAGGGGTCAATCGGATCAATCCGGGCGCTCGTCACTAGTCCGACGACTCGTCATCAGAGCGCAGCGCAGGGTGCTCGACCCCCCAGCCCTCCAGCGCTCGCGCGACAAAGTCCGCGCCGATCTCGTTCGCCGCAGCACGGTTGCCGGTAGCGGGCAGATCGTCCGGTGTCTGCTCGACGACACGGCTCTGCTCGGCGGCGGGATGTTTCCAGTGGCCGCCGCAGCCGTGGGGGCACGGCCACTCCATCGTGCGCATGGTGCCGTCGGGGCAGGGCTGCTGCCAGGACATCGTGCCCGTGTCCTGGCAGAGCCTGCAGTCGCTACCTGCTGGGGACCTGTCCGAGCCCGCCGCAGTTCGGGCAAGCGGCCCGCTTACCGTCTGGTCCTGCATCTTGCAGCCCCGATCCGTGGCACTTGGGACACTCTTCCATCTTCATCCTGGGTACTCCTCTCTATGGTTGCCAGCGCGGTCACGCGGATGGCGTAGTCAGACATGGCCCGTCACCAGCGCCGCCAGGCATTCGGGGCACACGCCGCGCTCGCGGATCTCAGCGTCGGGGACTGTGCGCCACACATGCAGTGCGATCACCCCGCAGCGAGCGGGCCAACCGCCGGAGCCGCCCATGCCGCCCGTGCACACCTCGCTCGGCACCCATGCCGCGGCCGAACTGCCCGCATGGAGAGGACGGTGCGCCCCTTGGCTCACCTGGAGCCACTGCATCGTTGGCGGAAGGCGCGGAATCGTGTGAGTGACAGCAGCCATACAGGTAGCGTCGGCCTGCGCGCCGCGCGGCGGGAGTGGCCACAGGGGTGGCCAAATCTCAAGCCGCGATCTCGTCCATCAGCATCCGCAGCGTCAAGCTGTGCTTCTCCGGTGGCAGCGCGTCGAGGGCGGCGCGCGCGACGTCGACGCCGGACGGGTCGCCGGAGCGGACCAGCATCAGGCCCTGGTGCATCTCCAGGTGTGTGCGGAACCTCGGCAGGCTGTCCGGCAGGGTGCGGTGCGCCTCGTCCTGCGCGTCGAGCGCGATGGCGTCCTCGCCGAGCCGCGCCGCCATGAGGCTGATGAACACGTTCATGCGCCACCACGGCACGGCGTAGTCGGACTCGGCGTCGTCGGAGCCCGCATGGTCGAACGCCCTGCGCCCCTCGTCGAGCCGCGTCAGCGCGGTGTCACGGTCCCCGCGAATCGCGGCGACGTGCGCCTGGCCCATCACCGCGTTCACGCGGCCGAGCGTCGGCCGGTCGTCCAGCTCGATTGCCTGCTGCGCGAGCGTGTCGGCGACGCCGAGTGCCGCGCCCTCATAGCCGAGTGCGATCGCTGCGCGGCCGCGGACCCACACGCGCGTGCCCAGGTCGCCGGAGCGGTCGGCGAACTCGGCGGCGTTTCGATACCACCGGACCGCGCGCTCGCCGTCCGAGCCTGGGAACGTCTTCGCGTACAGCGTCGCCAGGCGAGCGGCGACAGCCCACATGCGTGGGCTGTCGGTCTGCTGTTGCAGCACGACGAGGTCGGCCGCCAGGCGGCGCTGAATCTCGGCCGCGCCCTGGACCATGTAGTCGCGGCCGTAGCCGTCGACGAGCGCGCCCCAGTCGTCGATCGACGGGCCGTGATCATTGAGCCGAGCCGCGAACCCGGCCTCGACGAGGTCGCTTGCCACGAGCGGCGCGATCGCCGTCCCTGCTGCCGCCGTCAAGAACCCGCGTCGATCCACACTGCTCCTCTCCAGCACCTCGATTGGCACCTGCAAGACGGTGGCGAGGTGCCGAAGCCAGTAGGGACCGGGACAGCGTCGGCCGTGCTCCCAGCGCGAGATCATCTCGCGGTTCACCGTGTCGCGTCCGGCGACCTCGCATAACTCGGTGGCGAGGCGGGACTGCGACCAACCCAGGGCAGTCCGCAGGTCGCGGATCACCTGCCCGACG
>WHTY01000091.1 GCA_009377475.1 Actinophytocola sp. | reverse complement strand
GTCAGCAGGAGGCGGCCGGCGGCCCGCCTGCGGCGCGCGGAGCGCGCCGCCCTTGATCCCTGTAGAGGGCAACTCTGCGGTTCGAGAGTTCGCTAGACGGTGCGTGCTCCGGGGCCAACTGCAACGGAAACCGCAACGGAACGACGCAACGCCGGGCGTCCGCTGCTGGGCTGCCCGGCGTTCCGCCTGATCAGAGAGCGGAGGATACGGGATTCGAACCCGTGAGGGCTATTAACCCAACACGATTTCCAATCGTGCGCCTTAGGCCGCTCGGCCAATCCTCCGCCGGTTAGGCTACCTGACCAGCGGGTCTGGCCGCGCGGCGGCCTCCGTGAGCAGCGAATCCGCAGCGCATCACGCGGATCGCTTCCGGTTCACCCGTCGCAGCACGCCGGGGGCGGCCCCGTAGCATTGGAGCCGACATCACCCGTGCGCTGGCCGCCGCGTCGCGGCTGCTCCGACCCGTCATCGAAGGGCAACGTATGACCGACCAGCAGCTGGTCAAACCTCTTCCCATCAGCGGTTTCCCCGAATGGGTCCCCGAGGTGCGGCTGGTCGAGCAGCATTGGATCGACGCGATCCGGCGCAAGTTCGAGCGGTACGGGTTTTGTTCGATCGAGACGCCGTCGGTGGAGGCGCTGGACGTCCTGACGGCGAAGGGCGAGACGTCCAATGAGGTCTACACGCTGCGTCGGCTCCAGGCGGACGCGGACGACGAGAGCGACGCGCGCCTCGGACTGCACTTCGACCTCACCGTGCCGTTCGCCCGCTACGTCGCCGGACACCTGAACGACCTGGTCTTCCCGTTCAAGCGGTATCAGATCCAGCGCGTCTGGCGCGGCGAGCGCCCGCAGGAGGGCCGCTTCCGCGAGTTCACGCAGTGCGACATCGACGTCATCAACCCGGACAAGGTGCCGCTCCAGTTCGACGCCGAGCTGCCGCGCATCGTGCACGAGATCCTGACCGAGCTGCGGCTGCCCGCCTGGTCGCTGTACCTGAACAACCGCAAGATCCTCCAGGGCTTCTACGAAGGCCTTGGCATCGAGGACCCGATCGACGCGATCCGCATCGCCGACAAGATGGACAAGATCGGCGCGGACGGCGTCGGCCAACTGCTGTCCAGCCGCCTCGGGCTCTCGGACGACCAGGTCAGCGCGTGCCTCGACCTGGCGCGGATCAACGGCGGCGACTCCTCGATTGTCGACGCCATCGGCAAGCTCGGCGTCAAGTCCGACCTGCTGTCCGAAGGCCTCGATGAGCTGGCGTTCGTGCTTGACTCGCTGTCCGACCTGCCGGATGGTTCCGTCCGTGCCGACATGTCGATCGCGCGCGGTCTCGACTACTACACCGGCACCGTCTACGAGGCGAAGTTCGACGACTGGCCGTCCTACGGCAGCATCTGCGCCGGTGGCCGCTACGAGAACCTGGCAGGCAGCTTCACCAAGCGCAGCCTGCCCGGCGTCGGCATCTCCATCGGTCTGACCAGGATCTTCGCGAAGCTGCTCGCCGAGGGGCTGATCGAGACGGGCGCGAGTTGCCCCACCGACGTCCTCGTCGTGCTGCCCAGCGAGGAACGCCGCGCTGACGCCACGGCGACTGCGGCCGAGCTGCGCGACAGGGGCCTCAACGTCGAGCTGTACCACCAGGCCGACAAGGTCGGGAAGCAGATCCGCTACGCATCGCGGAAGGGCATCGGCTACGTCTGGTTCCCGCCGTTCGACGACGACAAGCCGCACGAGGTCAAGGACCTCGGCTCCGGCGAGCAGGTCGAGGCCGACCCGGCGATCTGGCAGCGCGGCTAGACCCCCGCCGGACCCCGCTGACGTCGTGGGCCGGGTGGCTGACGCCCTGCGTACGACGTCGTCGGCTGGCTGGCCCTTTCAGTTGGCTCACACGGCCCTTGCCGTGCCTCGTAAGGTGGCCGACATGGCTGTGAACCCCTCTGGGCAAGGACTTAAACGTTTTCTCGAGACGGCTCCCGACGAACCGGTCGTGATGCTGAACCTGCTGCGGTTTACCGACGGCGGCCAGGACTCCTACGAGCGCTACCTCGCGCATTTCGGTGACTGTGCCGCCGAGGCGGTTCTTCGGCCGACGACGATGCGGCCGCTGCCGACGCCGGAGACGACGGCGACGGCCTGACATGGCGCAGGGGACGCCACGCCGCAGGCCCATCTGGACGGGGGTTCATTGATCCATCCGGGCGGGACCGCGGGTCCGGTCACTCACAGTGAGTACCGCGCGGTTTACGTGTAGTTTCCCGGCTAGCCAGCGGCGCGTGTCACACATTAGGGTGACGCTCGGTGGTGGGAAACCGTACGAATGTCGTGTTCCACCCGGGTGTTGATCATAAGACGGGACGCGCAATGAGTACGGACCGCAACGACGGACCGCAACGACCAGCTACGGCTGGTCCTAGTGGGGGTAAGGGTAGATACAACAGTGAGCATTGCGCTGCGGCCCGACGTCGAAGGGACTTCGGAACGGCGAACTGGCAAGTGGGGCGGGCGCTGGTCGCGCCGCCCTGCCGAGATGGTGGCGAACTCCTGGGCCACCACGCCAGGGCGGCTTTCCATCATCGCGGGCGGCATCGTCGCGCTGATCCTGCTGACGGGCGTCGTCGCCGCCGCGACCGCGATGTCCAAATCGGACACGACAACGAACCTGGTCGAGATCCACGAGCCGACGGCTGCCGACGTGCAGCGCCTTTACAGCGCGCTCTCCGACGCCGACGCCGCCGCGGCGAGCTCGCTGCTCGCCGCAGGTGACGAGCCGATCGAGCTGCGGCGACGCTACGAGAACGACATCGCCCTCGTCGGCCCGACACTCGGCCTCGCCGCCCTTGACCGTTCCGGCGACCCCAGGGTCAAGGAACAGATCGAGGTCGTCGGACGGCAGGTGCCGACGTACGTGGGCCTCGTCGAGACGGCTCGGACGAACAGCCGCCAGGGCCTGCCCATCGGCGGCGCCTACCTGCGGGAAGCGTCGAACCTGATGCGCACCGAGATCCTGCCTGCCGCGGAACGGCTCTACCGCATCCAGGTCGAGCGGGTGGCCGACGAGCGCGAGTCCGCGGTCAGCTTCCCGTACGCCGCGACCGCGCTCGCCGTCCTGCTGATCGTGGCGCTCGTTGCGGCGCAGATCCAGGTCAGACGACTATCGAAACGACGACTCAACGTCGGCCTCCTCGTCGCGACGTCGGCGATCCTGCTCGGCGTCATCTGGAGCAGCGTCGCGATGACAGCGCACGCCCGGCTCGTCAACGAGGGTCACGACCACGGCAGCGCGCAGGTCAACCTGCTCGCCGACACCAGGATCACGGCGTTGCAGGCACGCGCCGACGAACTGCTCACCCTGGTCGCGCGAGGCGCGGGGGCGACGTACGAGGAGGAGTTCGCCAAGCTCTCGCGCACCATCGTCGGTGATGGCGGCGACGGCGGCACGCTGCGGGAAGCGCGCACCATGACGCGGGACGAGGAGATGGTCCACCATCTTGATCAGTCGATCGGCGCGGCCGAGCGGTGGCTGACCACCCACGGCGAGATCAGGCAGAGCGACGACGGCGGCAATTACGAGGAGGCCGTCGAGCTCGCCATCGACAGCAGGCGCGCGGGGTCGAGCGCGGTGGAGTTCCGCTCGCTCGACGATCACCTCGGCGTGGCCATCAAGGGCGGCAGGCAGCACTTCGTGGCCGAGACGGTCGGCGGCGCGCGGGCGTTGACGCTGCTCACGGCGGGATGGGCGCTGCTGGCGCTCGTCGCGGCGGCCGGTGTGGTCAGCGGCATCCGGCAACGACTGCGGGAGTATCGATGATGCGTGGCGTAAGGATCCTGCTCGCGACCGTGCTGGCCGCGACGGTCGCGGCGTGCGGCGACCCTGGTGAGCCCCGGTCGCTCGTGCCGGTCGTGCCAGCCGAACGCCCCATGCCCGCCGGCGTCGAGCTGGCGCCGGAGGCCCCAGAGGGCGGGTCCGGCGAGGACTGCGACGACCCGACCGCGAGCCTCGCGCCGAGCGGGCTCTCGACACCTGCTGGCTCGACCATGGCCGAGATCAAGGAGCGGGGACGGCTCATCGCCGGCGTCGACCAGAACACCTACCTGTTCGGCTTCCGCGACCCGTCGACCGGCGAGCTTGAGGGCTTCGACATCGACATCGCGCGCGAGATGGCCCGCGCGTTGTTCGGCGACCCGAACCGGGTGCAGTTCAAGACGGTGAGCGTGCAGGACCGCATCACCGCGCTGCAGAACGGCGAGGTCGACGTCATGGTCTTCGCGATGACCATCACGTGTGAGCGGCGCGAGCAGGCGGCGTTCTCCAGCGTGTATTTCGAGGCGGGCCAACGGGTATTGGTTCGGAAGGGTTCCGGCTATACCAGTCTGTCCGACCTTGGCGGTAAGAAGGTATGTGCGCCAAAGGGATCGACGTCGCTGGCGAACCTGGTGGCAGCTGACCCCACCCCCGTGCCGGTCGCGGTCGACGACCTGGCCGACTGCCTGCTGCTGTTGCAGCAACGGCACGTGGAAGCGGTCTCGACGGACGACACCGTGCTGGCCGGGATGGCGAGCCAGGACCCGACGATCGAGGTCGTCGGCGAGACGTTCAGCAGCGAGCCTTACGGCATCGGAATCCCCAAGGACAACAAGGACATGGTGCGTTATGTCAACGCTGTGCTCGAAGACGTGCGGGCGAACTCTTGGGAGGACATCTACGGCCGCTGGCTCGAACCTGTCCTTGACTCGGCGAAGCCGCCGGCGCCGACCTATGAGTGACGCAAGGCGGGAGTGGTACTCATGATGCGCTGCCCGCGTGCCGGTTGCGCCGGAACGGTCGACGAGGACGGCTTCTGCGACGTCTGCGGCCTTGAGGCGATCCCTGGCGACGCCGTGTCCGGACCGCAGAGCAGGGCGTCGGCGCGCACCGGCGCGTCCAGCAGCAGCGACGTGAGGTCGTGGACGGCGGCGTCGTCGTCATCGAACCCGGTGTCGTCGCGGTCCGGTTCGTCCGGTCGCGGCATGCTCGGGGTTGGGCTCATCGAGGTTCCGCCCGTCCCGTACCGCGACCCGAGCGACGTCGTCCTCGACAACCCCGTCGTGCCGGAGCGGCAGCGGTTCTGCGGCAGGTGCGGCGCGGAGGTCGGCAGGTCGCGCGGGGAGCGACCGGGGCGCGCGTCCGGGTTCTGCCCGAAGTGCGGGCAGAAGTACTCGTTCATGCCAGCGCTCAAGCCGGGCCAGGTCGCGGGCGACCAGTACGAGGTGCTCGGCTGCCTCGCCCACGGTGGCCTCGGCTGGATCTACCTTGCCCGCGACCAGGCGGTGTCCGGTCGCTGGGTGGTGCTCAAGGGCGTCATCGACGGCGCGGACGCCGACGCGACGGCCGCCGCCATCGCTGAGCGGCACTTCCTCGCGAAGGTCGAGCACCCGAACATCGTCAAGATCCACAACTTCGTGCAGCTCGGTGACGACGAGTCCACCGTCGGCTACATCGTCATGGAGTACGTCGGCGGGCAGTCGCTGAAGGACCTGCTCAAACAGTGTCGCATCGAGCAGGGGCCGACCGAGTGCCTTCCTGTCGAGCAGGCCATCGCGTACGCGATCGAGGTGCTGCGCCCGCTCGGTTACCTGCACGCCAACGGGCTGCTGTACTGCGACGTCAAACCGGACAACGTCATCCAGACGCAGGAACAGCTCAAGCTCATCGACCTCGGCGCCGTCCGCCACAGCGATGACGACACCGGCGCGGTGTTCGGCACCGAGGGCTACCAGGCGCCCGAGGTGTCCGACGTGGGCCCGTCGCCCGCGGCCGACCTGTACGCGGTCGGCCGGATGCTCGCGGTCTTGTCGATCCCGTTCGACTTCCGCGCCACCTACGTCGACCGGCTGCCGTCGCAGGCGGAAGCGCCGCTGCTTGCCGAGCACGAGTCGTTGCTGCGGCTGCTGTCGCGGGCGTGCCACCCCGACCCGAAACGCCGGTTCGACTCCGCCGTCGAGATGGCGGAACAGCTCACCTGCGTGCTGCGCGAGGTGCTGTCCGCCGCCGACGGGCAGCCGCGCCCGGCGTCCTCGGCCAACTTCGGCCCCGAGCTGGAGAGCTTCGGCACCGCCGCGCACGAGAGCGACGTCGTCGCCACGGTGGATGGCCTCACCGTCGCCCGCGCACTGCCGGTGCCTCGGGTGGACGGCAGCGACCCCGCAGCCGGTCTGCTCACCGCGCTCGGTTCCGCGAGCCCGGCCGACCTGCTGGACGAGGTCAAGGACACCTCGCCGACCGTCGAGGTGCGATTGCGCCGCGTCCGCGCGCACATCGAGCTTGGCGACATCGCCGCCGCGTGGTTCGAGGCGGAGGAAACGCCGGCCAAAGCCACGAACGCGTGGCGG
This sequence comes from Actinophytocola sp., assembly GCA_009377475.1. GTDB lineage: Bacteria > Actinomycetota > Actinomycetes > Mycobacteriales > Pseudonocardiaceae > Haloechinothrix_A. The sequence continues at coordinate 14,958 of WHTY01000091.1, read as the reverse complement.
GTGCACTGGGCGAAGGGCATCGCCGCGCTGGCCGCCGACAAGCCGTTCGACGCGCGGCGGGCGTTCGACGCCGTCGTGGACCTGCTGCCCGGTGAGCTGGTCGCCAAGCTGGCGCTGGCCGCCGCCGCCGAGCTGAGCGGCGACCTCTCGGACGCCGCGCGCTACTACGGCGTCGCGTGGCGCACCGACCGGTCGCTGGTCAGCGCCGCCTTCGGGCTCGCGCGCGTGCTGCTGGCGGACGGCGCGCGCACCGAGGCCGTCGCGGTGCTGAGCTCGGTGCCGACGACGTCCGCGAGCTACGTCGCCGCGCAGGAAGCGGCGATCCGCGCGGTCGCGAACACCCCGAACCCGGTCTCGCTGACGTCGACCGAGCTGGTCGCTGCCGGCCACCGACTCGGCGACATCGAGATCGGCGAGGCGCGCAGGGCACGGCTGGAGGCCGACCTCCTGGAAACCGCGCTCAACCGGGCGTTCGCCGACGGGCCAGCCGCGCCGGACGGCTCGCGGGTGCTTGGCTGCCGCCTCGAAGAGGACGACCTGCGGCTCGGCCTCGAACAGCGTTACCGCACCCTGGCGCGACACTCCGCGAGCGTGCTCGAACGGTACGCGTACGTGGATCGCGCCAACCAGGTGCGTCCGTGGACGTGGGTGTGACATGGCGCAGCGCTGTTCCTCGTGCAGGGAGCCGGTCCGGCCCGAGGATGCCTTCTGCGAGTCATGCGGGCAGCGGCTCGCTGGCTCGCAGGTGGTGGCGCTGACGCGCAGAACCCCGATCGGCGGGCCGGTACTCGTGCAGGCCGACGAGTGCGTGTACTGCCATCACCAGGCGATCGACGACGAGTTCTGCATGCGGTGCGGGCGGCAGCAGCCTGCCGCGCGCGACCGCATGGAATGCGACCTCGAATCGGTGTGCGGCATCAGCGACCGCGGCATGCTGCGTGACCGGAATGCGGACGCCATGGCGTTCGGCTGGGCTGGCGCGACCGGCGATCCCGCCACGATCATCGCCGTGGTGTGCGACGGCGTCGGCTCGACGCCGAAGTCCGACCTCGCCGCCCAGGTCGCGGCGGACACCTCGGCCGAAGAGCTGCTGCGCTGCGTCGTCGAGGGCGTCTCGGCGCGGGAGGCGTCACTGTTGGCCACCGACGCCGCGTCGAAGGCCGTCGCCGCGCTGCCAGGCGACGGCGCGCCGTCAACGACGCTCGTCTCCGCGGTCGTCACGACGACGGAGATCACCGTCGCGTGGCTCGGCGACAGCAGGGCGTACTGGATCTCGGCGGACGGCGTCCAGGGCGACACCCCGGTGGACGGCGAAACGGTGCGCGGCTCCGCGTGCCTGACGGTGGACCACACCGAACGGAACACCCTGCTCAACGAGGGCATTGCCGCGCGGCACACGCTGACGCGCTGGGTTGGTGCCGACGCGTTCGACCTGGAACCGCAGATCGTCAGCGTTCGTCCCGTCGGGCAGGGCAGCGTCCTGCTGTGCAGCGACGGGCTGTGGGGCTACGTCCCCGACACCGGCGCGCTGACGAGACAGGTGCTGTCCGGCTCGTCGCCGTACCACGTCGTCAGGGGCCTCGTCGACCACGCCATGAAGCGCGGCGGGCGGGACAACATCACCGGTGTGGTCGTGCCGTTCCCACCGGCGGTGGTCTCACCATGACGACGACACCGACCTTCGCCGTCGACGTCGCGCACAACAAACACCTCGCCCGTGGCACCGCGGAGGCGGACGCCATCATCACCGTCACCGCGACCGACGCGGACCCGGCGACGTCGCACGCCGCCATCGTCATCATGCTGGACACGTCGGCGTCGATGTTCCGGCCGAGCAAGCTCGCCGCCGCCCGCCGCGCGGCCTGTGCCGCGATCGACGCGCTGCGCGACGGCACGTCGTTCGCGGTGATCGCGGGCACCGACAAAGCCGACATGGTCTATCCCGAGGAACGCCGGCTCGCGGTGGCCGGTGAGGACACGCGCGCGGACGCGCGGCAGGCGATCGAGGGCATCGCCGCGCACGGCGGCACCGCGATGAGCCGCTGGCTGTGGCTCGCGGACGAGCTGTTCGCCATGAGCGGCTGCGAGGTCAAGCACGGCATTCTGCTCACAGACGGCCGCAACACGTCGGAGCCGGCGGAGGACCTCGCGTCGACGTTGGACCGGCTGCGCGGCCGGTTCACCTGCACCTGCCGGGGCGTCGGCACCGACTGGGAGGTCGGCGAGCTGCGGCAGATCGCGGACGCGCTGCTCGGCGACGTCGACATCATCGCGGAACCCGACGAGCTTGCCGCCGACTTCAGCACGATCGCCGCGCGGACGATGCGCAAGAGCGTCCCCGACGTCGCGTTGCGGCTGTGGACGCCGCAGCACTCAGAGGTCACCGAGCTGCGGCAGGTTGACCCGTCGGTCGCGGACCTCACCGAGCACGGCCGCCGCTCGCAGCAGCAGGCGACCGACTTCCCGACCGGCGCGTGGGAGCAGGAGACCCGCGCCTACCACGCGCGGATCGCCATGCGGCCCGGCGGCATCGGGGAGCGGATGCTGGTGTGCCGGGCGAGCATCGTCGGCGGCGGCACGCAGTCGAAACCGGTGAAGATCGTCGTGAGCTGGACAGACGACTACGGTCGCTATGGGATCATCGACCCGACGGTCGCCCACTACACCGGCCAGGAGGAGCTGGCGGAGGCCATTCAGGACGGTCTCGCGGCGCGCAGGGAGGGCGACCTGGACACCGCGACCGGGAAGCTCGGCCGCGCGGTGGCGCTCTCGAACGAGTTCGGCCACGCGGAGGCGTCCCGGCTGCTGTCCAAGGTGGTCGACATCGACGACGCCGTCACCGGCAAGGTGCGCCTGAAGCAGACGGTGTCCGCCGTGGACGAGATGACGCTGGACACGCGGTCGGTGGTGACATCGCGGATGCGCCGCTCCGGCACGTAGCCCGCCGTGTCCGACACTCACGACGCTGTGTCCGACATTCCCGACGCTGTGTCTGTCACACCCGGCCGCGTAGCGCCTTCCGGTCGAGCTTACCCACACTCGTCAGCGGCAGCTGATCGAGGATGTGGATAACCCGGGGATACTTGCTGCCCGCCAGCTTCGTCTTGGCGAACTCGATCAGCTCCTCCTCGGTCGCCGCCGCACCGGGCGACAGCGACACGAACGCCACGACTTCCTCGCCGACGACGTCGTGCCGCTGCCCGACGACGCCCGCCATCGCCACCGCGGGGTGCTCGACCAGGACGTCTTCGACGTCGCGCGGGTAGACGTTGAAGCCGTTGCGGATGATGAGGTCCTTCTTACGGTCCACAATGGTCAGATAGCCGTCGTCGTCAAGCCGTCCGATGTCGCCGGTGAACAGCCAGCCGTCGCGCAGCGCTGCTTCGTTCGCGTCTGGCGCATTCCGGTACCCGCGCATGATCCCTTCCGCACGCACAGTCACCTCGCCGTCGGCACCGGTCGGCACCGGTTCGCCGTCCTCGTCGACAATGCGCACCTCGTAGCCGGGGATAGGCGGGCCGACGCTGCCGATCTTGCGACGCCCTGGCGGGTTGGCCGAGACGACGCCGCCGCTTTCGGTACAGCCGTAGCCTTCCAGCACCTGCATGCTGGGGATGCGTCGCTCCAGCGTGTCGATGGTCTCCCGCGCGAGCGGCGCGGCGCCGATGTTGAGGTAGCGCAGGCTGGACAGGTCGGCGTCCTCAAGTTGCTGGGTGAGCAGCAGTTGCGCCATGGCCGGTACCAGCGTGCCGCGTTCGATCCGGTGTTCCTCGGCGAGCACGACCCACTGGCCGGGGTCGAACCAGCGCATCAGCACCGCGACGCCCGGCTCGGGCGCGTGCATCCCGCCGACGGTGACGATCATGCCGAAGGCGTGCGAGATCGGGAGCGGGTTGAGCACCCGCGTAAGGCCAGGCATGTACGACGCGTCGTGTGCGCTTCGCCCGCAGTACCAGAGGTTGCGGTGGCTGAGTTCCACACCTTTCGACCTGCCGGTGGTGCCACCGGTGTACATCAGCGCGGCGAGGTCGGCCTCGTCGCGATCGGCCACGGCGATCACGTCGGACGACTCGAGCGCGCCGAACGTCGAGACGTCGAAGCCGGGCGCCTCCGCGCCGTTCGACTCCGCGACGACGAGGCGCGGCGCGACGTCGAGTTCGCCGGCGGCCTCGACCACCTTCGGAACGAAATCGCCCGTCGTGACTACGGCTTTCGCGCCGGAGTCGACGAGCACGTGCCGCAGCTCGGGCGCGGTCAGCAGGAAGACCACCGGCGTGACGATCGCACCCGCGCGCCAGATCGCGTTGTACACCACCGGAACCTCGGGGCAGTTCGCCATCATGACGACGACCCGGTCGCCGGGCTGGACGCCGATCTCGCGCAGCCCACCCGCGACGCGGCGAGCGCGGTCGAGGAGTTCGGCCGAGCGCCAGCTACGACCTTCGAAGATGAGCGACTCGTGGTCGCCGTTGCGATCGAGCGCCTCTTCGGAGAGAGCGCCGAGGTGTACCGAGGTCGCGGCCGTGCTCATAGAAGTCCTCCGTCACCAGCGATGTTCTTACTCGTTGGTAGGAATACCGGAGGTTGAGGGATCGGTCAAGAGTTGACGTGGGTCACACTCGCTGCTATTCCTACTTGCGGGTAAAAATTAAGCCAGGGAGAGCGACGATGCCCCCATACGACGCAGACGGCGCCGCCGATACGCCGACAACGACCGTGCGGCCGCCGCGGTTACTTGATCCCGACGCCCGTTTCGCCCGTCTCCCCCGTCCCAGCTACGACCCGGACGACGCTGGCATCAGACCCGGCGCGCCGGTGGCGTTGTCGCTGGTCGGCGGGGTCCTCGTCGCGGTGTCGCCGTTCGGCGCGTGGTTGCGGGTCACCCGCGTCGCGACCGAGGAGGCGCCGCCGACGCTCATCCACGAGTCGCTCGGGTTCGACGTCGGCCTCGGCGTCTGGGTCGCGCTGCTCGGATTCGCCTCGGTCGTCGCGAGCGTGGCGTGGTACCGGGGCGGACGGCTGCTGCGCCGTGCCGCGCACGTCGTCGTGCTGACGGCAGCGGCGGTCACCGGCATCGCGCTGATGCTGTTGCAGGGGCGGATCGACGATGCGACGGCGCAGGCGATCGCCCGCGCCGGGTTCTACGACCTCACCGCGGGGGTCGGCTGGGGAGCGTGGGCTGCCGTCGCTGGCGCGTCCGCGCTCGTGCTCGCCAGCGTCTGCGCTGCGCTCGCCGCTCCTGTCACGGACACCCACGACCTGAGGAGGCGGTGATGCGGACGTTCCGTTCGCGACGGCTGACCGCGATGCTGCTGGCGTTCGGCATGCTGACGATCTCGTGTGGACAGACGGTGCTCGTCAGGGAGATCGAGACGTCCGGTGGCGTCGGTGTCGGTGCCACGGCGGGTTCCGCGCGGGGTGACTCGTCGACCCAGCCGAGCGCACAACGCGGCGGCGGCACGGACAAGCAGGTGCGGGCGTCGGGACCGAAAGCCGAGGCGGCACAAGGGCCGAGCCGGTCGAACGCCGTGCCGCGCGACCCCGACAAGCGATGCGCCACCAGCGCGACCGACACCGGCGTCACCAAGAACAGCCTCACCTGGGGCACGATCCTGCCGCTCTCCGGACCGACTCGGCCGCTCGGCGAACAGACCGCGCGGGTGCTGAAACGCTCGGTCAACTACTACAACCAGCTCGACCACGACCCCAGTCGCCCTGACCTGAACTGGGGCTGCGCCGAGCGCAAGGGCATCTACGGCAGGAAGGTCAACCTCGAGATCGCGTCCATCTCGTCGGACTCAGAAGACGACGCGCTGCAGGCGATGCGCCGCCTCGTCGACGTCGAGAAGGCGTTCCTGGTGCGGGACTGCTATCTCCAGTCCTCGCTGATGGGACCGGCGCACGGCTACGCCGAACGCAACGACGTCACGACGACGTGGTGCTACCCGGAGTCGCTGCCGCAGCCGGAGCTGGCGCCGCACACCTGGTCGCTTGGCACCGACCGGCAGACGCAGGCGAGCCTGCTCGTCGGCTACCAGATGCGGGAGTTGGGAGCCGAGCGGATCGCGATGCTGTATGACCCCACCTACGAAGAGCAGGCGGAGGCGGTGCGGTCCGTCGTCGGCGAACTCGGCGGCGAAATCGTCAAGGAGGTGCAGGCCCGCGCGCAGACCGCGGTCAACGGCCGTCGCTCCGAGGTGATGTCGATGCGCAGCGCGAACCCGGACGCGGTGATCATCCTCGACGCGCTCAACGCCACCTACGCGGGCGTCGCGGCGGGCCAGCTCGGCTGGCGTCCCAAGGACTCCGGGGTGTCATGGGCGTGCTCGAACTGCTGGCTGAAGTTCGCCGCCGACGTCGGCGGCGAGAACCTCGCGACGATGATCACCAACACCAGCGGGCTGCCGTTCCGGCCGACCAACGAGGGCGCAAGGCGGCTGTGGCAGATCAAGAACAGCATCATGCCCGGCGAGCCGAACGACGTCCTGACCTTCGCGGGCCTCGTGACGACGGCGGCGTTGTTCGTCTACACCGCGGAAGCAGGTCCTGACCTGACGCGGGAGAAGCTGGAGGACGTCTTCCTCTCGCTTGAGAACTACAGCAGCGGTTTCACTCCGCCGATCACCACGAGCGAGAGTAACCACTTCGGCGGCAGGCAGGACTGGCTGGTCGAGTTCAACGGCAACCAGTGGCCGAACAGCTTCTCCGACACCTCCGGCGGCTACATCGGCCTCGACCAGGTCGGTGTCCGACCGGAATGGACGGATCCGTCATGACCCCGCGCCGTGTCCCCCGTTCCCGACGCCGTGTTCCTCGTTCGCGGCACCTGCCGCGCAGGCTGGCCGCCCTCACCGGGATCGTGCTGCTGTCGCTGTCCCTGATGCCGATCTCGACGGCGACGGCCGAGCAGGACGACGGCCCGGCGTTCACCATGCTGGGAAGGGGTTACGGCCTCGTGCTCGGCTACCCGGCCGACGAGGTTCCCAGCACCGGCGGCGACGAGGAGCAGCCGGAGCGGCCACCGGACCAGACGTGCCCGAAGGGACAACGCGGCGTGCCGGAGGACATCCAGCGGCGCATCGACGCGCTCATCAGCAAGGCGGACGCCAAGCCGCTCGACCCGCGCGACAGCGACGTGCCAACGCCGCGTGGCCAGCCGATCAAGTTCGACATCGGCCTCGCCGACACGTCGCTGCGGTCCGACCCTGGGTCGCATGCCATCGCGTCGTTCTTCTACGTCGACCTCGGCGGTGGCCAGGACCCTGGCACGAGCAGCGAGGCCGACGGCTACGCCAGTGGCCACACGCGCGAGCAGGAACGCTGCGGCCAGCCGTACTCCAGCGAGCCGGGCGACGCGGACGACGTGCACGTGATCAGCCGCGCGACCACCGGCCCGTACGCCTACGCCTTCAACCAGACGCAGAACCTCCGCCTCCCGGCGGGCGCGTCGGCGCGGGAGTCCATCACGGTGTCCGAAATGGACGCTCGGGGCGACGTCGTCACCGGCACCGTGGTGAGTGTCGTGGCGGGCGTCACGGTCGGCACGGTGCACGCGGACGAGGTCGTGAGCGTCATCCGCTACCGCACCGACGGCGAGGAGAGCGGCACGACGGTCACGGCGCACACCGACGTCGCAGGGCTGACCGTGGCGGGCGAGCCACAGCGCGTGCGGCCCGGCGCGGAGCCGGTCGACGTCGGCGGTGTCCTCGTCGGTGTCGCGGCACCGGAAGCGCGCGAGCTGTCGGACGGCTCGCTCGACGTCACCGTCGGCGGACTGTACGTCGGCGGCCAGTTCGACAACCCGGTGGGGGCGCAGGCTAAACAGGCCGTCTTCGTCGGCGGCGCCTGGTACCAGGCCACGTCGGCGCAACCGCTGCCACCGCCGCAGCCCCTGCCGCTTCCCGCGGACAACGCGCAGGCGCCGATCGCGCCGCAGCAGCCAGTCTCCCCGGAGATGCCGACCGGCTTCACCGGGCAGCAACCGGCAGACGGCGCACCGGCGACACCGCCCGAGGTCGCGCCCCAGGCAGCGGAAACCCCCCGCGTCGCACCGGCGACCACACGGCACGGCGTCTACACACCACCGGCGCAGGTCGTCGGCCCGGTGCTGCTGCTCGCCGGGTTGCTGATGGCGTTCGGCACGACGGTGTACATCTGGGCGCGACACCGTTACCCGGAGATCAGGGCGGCGCTGGGCACGCCGCTGTTCGCCTGGCTCGACTACGGCTACCGCGCCTTCCTGCGGGGGTGAGCGCATGACGGGAACATTGGCCGCACAGGTCGCGCTGATCGGACTCGCCAAGAGCGGTGTCATCGCGATGCTCGCCGTCGGCATCGTGCTGATCTACCGCACGACTGGCGTCGTGAACCTGGCGCACTGGGCGATCGGGCTGGTCGGCGTCGTGGTGTACGTCTTACTCACCGGTGGCGACGTCGTGCCGCCGCTGCTGGCTGCCGCCGTGGGGCTCGCGGTGTCGGCGCTGGCGGGACTGGTCGCGCAGCGGCTGGTGTTCTCGCGGATCCACCGGAGCCAGGTCGTCACGATGATCCTGGTCGCGCTCGGTGTCGGGTCGTTCTTCGCCGCCGTGTCGCAGATGCTCCTGCGCGGGCAACGCGGCGAGATCATCGTGACGCCGTTCCTGCCAGGCGGCACCGTCGACGTCGCTGGCGCGGTGATCCTCACGTCGGAGCTGATCACGATCCTGGTCGCGATGGCCACGTGCGCGGTGCTGTTGCCGTGGCTGAAACGCTCCCGCAGCGGCAGGGCGTTGCGGGCGGTCGCGCAGAACCGAGAGGCGGCGCAGCTCGCCGGGATCGACGCCGCGCGCTACGCGGAGCTCGCCTGGGTGATCGGGTCGGGGCTCGCAGCGCTGGCGTTGCTGTTGCTGATTCCGCACAGCGCTGGCGAGCAGGGCGGGGTGCTGTCGGTGGTGCATCTGGTGCCGCTCGGCTCGCTGCTGATCCCCGCATTCGGCGCCGCGTTGGTCGGCGGGCTGATCAGCCTGCCCGCGGCGCTGGCGGGGTCGTTGATCTTCGGTCTGGTGCAGGAGCTGCTGATCCTCGCCCCGCCGCCGATCGCGGACGAACGTGAGGTGCTCGCCTTCGTTGCCATCACCGTGCTGCTGTTGCTGCGCACCGAGCGGTTCTTCGCCAGCAACGCCGAACTGGAGGCGCTGCGATCGTGAGTACCAAGGTCATCGATACGTCGGTCCTGCCGAAGACCGAGCGGCGGCGTAGGGCGCCCTCGGGGACTGCCACGGCCGCGGCGGTCGCGCTCGCCGCTGCCGCGATCGTTCCGCTGCTGCTCGGCGACTTCGCCAGCTTCGTCGGCGCGCGCATCGCGGTCACCGCCATCATCGGCCTCTCGGTGATCGTGGTGACCGGCTACACCGGACAGTTGTCGCTGATGCCCTACACCTTTGTCGGGATCGGGGTGTTCGTCGCCGCGCACACCATCACCGGCTGGGGCTGGCCGTTCTGGTTCGCCGCCGCGTTCGCCGCGTTGCTGAGCGTGCCGCTTTCGGTGCTCGTCGGCCTGGTGGCGGTGCGGCTGCGCGGCTTCTACTTCGCCATCGCGACGCTCACGTTCGCCAGCGCGGTCGGCGCGACGCTGTTCGAGTGGGACGCCTTCACCGGTGGCCAAAAAGGACTGTCGGTGGCGCGGCCGGTCGTCGGCCCGATCGACTTCGGCGGCGACAAGGCCTACTACCTGCTGTGCTTGGCCACGGTCTTGCTGCTGGTGTGGATGGTCATGGGGTTGCAGGACTCCCGGATCGGCCGCGCCATGGCCGCGGTGCGCGAGAACGAGACCGCCGCGGCGACGTTGGGCGTCAACGTCATGAAAACCAAGCTGGTCGCGTTCGTCGTGTCCGGCATGGTCGCCGCGATCGGCGGCGTCTACCACGGGATGCTGCTGCAGAGCGTCACCCGCACGCCGTACCAGACGCCGTTCGTCGAGGCCGTCGGCGTCACGCTGGTGATCTTGGTCGTGGTCGGCGGGATGCGGTCGCCGTGGGGGCCGTTCATCGGCGCCGCGATCATCTACGTCCAGCTCGAGGTCTTCCGCACGGCGTTGTTCCTGCAGTACTTCATCGCGGCGGTCACCGCCGTCGCGTTCGTCGTCGTGCTGCTCAAACTGCCGGACGGGCTGGTAGGGCTCATCAAGCACGAGGCGGCGAACGTCCGGCGCGCGCCGCGGCGGGGCGGCATCCGGGTCGCGATCATCATCGCGCTCAACGTCGCCGTGTTCTACGCGATCTGGAGGTTGTCGCAGTGAGCCTGTTGCGCACCGAGGGCCTGAACCTCCGCTTCGGCGGCGTCGTCGCGCTGGACGACGTCGCGATCAGCATCGACGATGGCGAGATCGTCGGACTGCTCGGGCCGAACGGCGCGGGGAAGTCCACATTGTTCAACGTCCTGTCCGGACTGCTCACTCCGGACAGTGGCCGCGTGACACTGTCCGAACGCGACATCTCGCGCGCGCTGCCGTACGAGCGTGCACTCGCGGGCCTCGGCAGGACGTTCCAGCACATCAAGCTGTTTCCCGGCCATACCGTCGACGAGAACCTGCGCATCGCGCAACATCGGCACCTCAGCTCGTCCACGGTGGCGGCGATGCTGCGGCTGCCGTCGTGGCGGCGGGACGAGGCGGAGGTACGGGAGCGGGTGGACGCCATCCTCGAACTGATCGACCTTGAGCGCTACCGGCATCACCGGCCGGGCGAGCTGTCCTACGGCACCCTGCGGTTCGTCGAGCTCGCCGCCGTGCTGTCGCTGCGACCGCAGGTGTTGCTGCTGGACGAACCCGCGTCCGGCATCGCGCAGCGCGAGGCGGAGGCGCTCGGGCCGCTGCTGCGGGAGATCCGGGACGTCCTCGGCTGCGCGATCTTCCTCATCGAGCACGACATGCCGCTGCTGCTTTCGGTGTCGGAACGGGTGTACGCGCTGGACTTCGGCAAAGTCATCGCGCACGGCACCCCGGACGAGGTCACCGCTGACGACCACGTGCTCTCCAGTTATCTCGGCCGGACGAGGAGGACAGACGTTGCTGCGAGTTGAGGGGCTGAATGTCTCGTACGGCCCGGTCCAGGTGCTGTTCGACGTCTCGATCGAGGTCGGCGACGGCGAGATCGTGGCGCTGCTCGGCACCAACGGCGCGGGCAAGACGACCGTGTTGCGCGCCGTGTCCGGTGTCATCCCGGTCAGTTCGGGGACCATCACGTTCAACGACGTCGACATCACGGGCGCGTCGCCCCGGAAGATCGTGCAGTCCGGGCTGATCCAGCTACCCGGCGGCAGGGGCGTATTTCCCGGGATGTCGGTGCGGGAGAACCTCGAGATCGGCGCGCACTCGCTCGGCCGCGACCACGCCCGGCGCAGGCGCGCGATCGACGCGGTGCTTGACGAGTTCCCCGATCTTCGTGACCGGCTTGACCAGCAGGCGGGTACGATGTCAGGCGGGCAGCAGCAGATGCTGTCCCTGGCCAAATCGATGGTGGTCGAACCGAAACTGCTGCTCATCGACGAGCTGTCGCTCGGGCTCGCGCCCAAGATCGTGGAGCAACTGCTCGAGACGCTCCGGCGGTACGTCGAGCGCGGCGTGTCCGTCGTGGTGATCGAACAACACGTCGATCTCGCGCTGTCCATCGCCGAGCGGGCCTACTTCATGGAACGCGGCAGCATCCGGTTCGACGGGCCGTCGGCTGAGCTGCACGGGCGCGACGACCTGTTGCGCGCCGTGTTCCTGACATCGACGGGCGGACGTTAGCCGGAAGGTCATCAGCACGGAATGAGCACCGACACCGAGGGGAAACCGCCCGCGAGACGACGTCGGGGCAGGCCGCCCCGCTACCCGTTGCCCGACCCAGAGGACCGCGCCGCCACCATCCTCGACGCGGCGCTGGTCGCGTTCGCCCAGCGCGGCTACGCGGCCACCGGCATGAACGACATCGCGCGCGCCTGCCGCATGACCAAGCCGACCATCTACGAGTGCTTCCCCTCCAAGATCGACCTGTTCGGCGCGCTGGTCGAACGGGAGCGGAGCGCGCTCGTCTCGTTGCTGCGGCAGACGTACCAGGACACCGCTGACCTGGGGCTGTGGGAGAAGGTGCGCGTCGACACCGCCGCGTTCGTGCACTGGGTGTGTGAGAACCCGGCCGCGTTCACGTTGCTGTACCTGATGCCCTCGCCGAAGACCGGACTCACGCAACGCGCGGAGCTGCAGGCCGAGGTGGCGGCGGCGCTGGTGGAGAGCATGGAAAAGCTGCTCGCCAAGCACGGCCGCAGCGGCGGGCAGTCGCTGACGACGTTGGCCTACATGGCGACGAGCAGCGCGCTCGGCGCGGTGCTGGCGAGCAAGCACCTGCTGCCCGAGCACGCCGAGACCGTCATCGACCTGGCGGCGGGCTTCATCGCCGCCGCCTTCCGCGACGTCCCCAGCGATGCCATCGCCGCCTTCGACCAGGTCAGCGAGGCCCCGCGCGAACGCTGACGCCGTGTCCCCCGTTCACGCCGCCGTGTCCCGCGTTCCCGGCGCCGTGTTCCCCGTTCCCGCACACTGCGCAGGTACCCGGCGGGGTGTGTGGCGGGTTGCTGGCGGTGTCGCAGTCGCAGCGTTGTGACGCGGGAACGCCCGCGTGTTCGACGTGCTGGCCGCAGCCGTTTTAGGGGCTTTCTTGCAGGTTCGACATGTCGCGCGTTGGCGGCATGTGTTTCGCTCCTGGATCGTCCAGCGGTGAACCTGTGGTCAGGTTGGACACCCACGGGGGTATGGAGGCCGCACGCCCCGGGGCTCCAGTGACGGACACGACGTCCGGAACGCCGAACATGGCGTCGGGAGTGCAGGACACGGCGTGCTGGGCGGGGGATACGGCGTGCTGAGCGGGGGACACGCCCGCCTTACCCCCGCGTCCAGGCCACCACGTCGTCTGCGCGCCAGGTGTTCACCACCCGCTCCGCCGGGACGCCGCACTCCTCCGCGCGGGCGCAGCCGTTGCCAGGCGAGCTGGCCTGGCGCGTGGGCGTCGCTGTCGATGGCGAACCGGCACCCGACGTCCAGCGCGAGCCGGAGCAGCCGCCGGGGCGGGTCGAGCCGTTCAGGGCGCGAGTTGATCTCCACGGCCACGTCGTGCTCGCGACAGGCGTCGAACACCGCATCGGCGTCGAACTCCGACTCCGGCCTGCCCTTGCCGACGACGAGCCGTCCGGTGCAGTGGCCGAGCACGTTCACCCGTGGGTTCGACACCGCCGCGAGCAACCGCCGCGTCATCGCCTGCTTCGGCATCCGCAGCTTCGAGTGCGCCGACGCCACCACGACGTCGAGCCGGTTCAGCAGCTCGGGCTCCTGGTCGAGCGCGCCGTCGTCCAGGATGTCCACCTCGATGCCGGTCAGGATGCGAAACGGCGCCAGCTCGGCGTTGAGCTCCGCGACGACGTCCAACTGCTCCCGCAGCCGCTCCGCCGACAGCCCGCGTGCCACGGTCAGCCGGGGCGAGTGGTCGGTCAGCGTCAGCCACTCGTGGTCAAGCTCACGTGCTGCTTCGGCCATCTCCCGGATCGGGCTGCCGCCGTCGGACCAGTCGGAGTGGCTGTGGCAGTCGCCCTTCAGCGCCGCCAGCAGCTCGGCGCCGCCGGACACCTCGGGCTCGGCCTGCGCGAGCAGGCGCGTCAGGTACTCCGGCTCCCGGCCGGCCACGGCGTCCGCGACGACCTCGGCGGTGCGCTTGCCGATGCCCTTCAGCTCGGTGAGCGTGCCACGCCGCGTGCGTCCGGCCAGCTCGTCCTCGGACAACCCGGCCACGACGTCGGCGGCGCGCCGGAACGCCGCGACCCGGTACGTCGGCTCGCCACGACGTTCCAGGTGGAACGCGATCGTGCGCAGCGCTCGTGCGGCGTCCATCACAGGTCCGTCAGCCCGCGAGGCCGGTCGTGGCGAACAGCAGCGCGAGCGCGGGCAGGAGGTTGTTCACCTGGTGCGCGACGACGCTGGTCGTCAGGTTGCGGGTGAACAGCCGGGCCAGCCCGATCGGGATGGACAGCACCAGCAGCAGCGGCGTGCGCAGCAGCTCCATGTGCGCGACGGAGAACGCGATCGTCGTCACCGCGAAGATCACCCAGCGGTTCCAGCGCCAGTGCTCGAACGTGCGCCACAGCACACCGCGGAACAGCACCTCCTCGCACAACGGCGCGATCAGCCACACGCCGAGGAACGCGACCAGCCCGGCCACGATTCCGAGCTGCTCGCCCTTGAACGCCTCGCCGACGGCGGATTCCGCCTGGTCAGCGCCGACCAACGACGCCCACACCGCGGCGGCGGGAAGGGTGATCAGCAACCCTGCGACGCCGATGCCGATGCCGATGAAGGCGTCCCGCCAGGTCAACCGCCAGGCCAGCTCCCTGCGCACCCTGCGCTCCCTGGGGCCTGCGCCGAACAGCGCGATGCCACCCACCGCGACCAGGGCGGCGAGTAGCGGTGGCACCACCAGGATGCCGACCAGCGGCGCAGGGGGCAGCGTCTTCCCAGTCAGCGACGGATCGACCACCGCGAACGGCACCAGCACCAGGATCGGCGACAGCACCAGCGTGAGTTCCGCGACGAGGAACACGACGAACAGCGCCAGCCCCGGCCGCAGAGTGCGCCCCGGCGGACGGGTGTCGGCCGTGTCGTGCTGAGATGTTCTCACGTCCATGTCAGATGGCTACCCCCAGTGCGCGGTGTCCAAGCCCACGGGCAAAGACGACAGTACGCCGCAAACGGGATCGTTTCACTGTCTGCGAGCGCGGTGAAAGCAACCCGGCTGCTGGCGGGAACCGACGGATCGCATAATGGCCATCACCGCCGACCAGTAGAGGTGCACTCCATGAAACTTAATCACCTTGACCGGCTGGAGGCCGAGAGCATCGACATCTTCCGAGAGGCCGTTGCCGAGAGTGAGCGCCCCGCGCTGCTTTACTCCATCG
>WHTY01000032.1 GCA_009377475.1 Actinophytocola sp. | reverse complement strand
CCTCGAGCGGTTTGATGTTCACGCTCACCGGGTTGACCTCCACGGTCGCATAAGCGTCGGATCGGATAAGGGATTACGACTCCCACCCCCGTCGTCGCGGGTGCCGGGCGTGTTCATCGCATGCGCTTAGCACTCTAGCTAGGCGAGTGCTAGCCGTGCAACCAGGGTTGTGTCCGATCGGCTGAATTCCCTTTTTCGCAGGGGCTCATGGGCGGGGCCAGGACGACACTTCTCGTCGTCCGTGGCTGTGCGGCCCTTGGCTGCCTGGCCCCCTGCCTTGCTACCGCAGTCCGTGCCCTGACCACGCCGAGTTGGCCCTGCGGCGCGCCGCCCAGGGTCTCGCTCCGCCCTCGACGTCGTCCGCTGCCCGTGTGCCGTCGTGCGGCGAAAGACGCCGTCGCCGCGCTGGGCACGCTTCACGACGGCGTGCGGCGCTGCGCTGGGCGTGCGACCCGCTTCGCCAGGGCGTGCAGCCCGCTTCGCCAGGCAAATGGCCGCGAGAAACGGATAAAGCGCTACGAATCCGGCTCAGATCGAGCAATATCCCTGGCGAAGAGGCCAAGGGGCCGGGCCCGCGCGCCACGCGGCAGCGCCCCTGGCGCCAAGGCCCCGGCGCCCGCGACCGCGCGCCCCCGCATCGCCCGATCCGCGCGCCTTCGGAGCGGGCATCAGACGTTCATCCCACTGTCACCCGATCAGGCACTTTCCGCTCACCCCGGGCGATCAGTCTGACGCCGTCCTGACTGTCGATCACCCGTGGGGAGAACCACCACATGACCGAGTCGCGTGACCACCAGCCCCGAACCACTACTCGCCGTTCCGCGCTGCGGTACGGCGCGGCCCTCAGCGCCGCCGCTGGCGCCGGAGCCGCAGGCATCGCCGTCCCCGCCCTCGCGGCACCGGGCACCGCGCCCAGCACCACGCAGGGCGCTGGCCGTCCCCTCACCGCCGACCCGTTTACCCTCGGCGTCGCCTCCGGCGAGCCGGACGCCACCAGCGTCGTCCTCTGGACCCGGCTCGCGCCGCACCCGCTCGCCGAGGACGGCTTCGGCGGCATGCCCCGTCGCAACGTCGAAGTGCTGTGGGAGCTCGCCACCGACGAGCGGTTCCGCACCCTCGTCCGGCGCGGCCACGTCGCAACCGGGCCAGCCAAGGGATTCGCCGTCCACGTCGAGGTGGCAGGCCTCCAGACGGGGTGGGAGTACTTCTACCGCTTCCGCGTCGGCCAGTACGTCTCGCCGGTCGCCCGCACCCGCACCGCCCCCGCACTGGGCACGCTCGGGTCCGCGCTGGCGATGAGCTTCGCGTCCTGCTCGCAGTACGAGCACGGCTACTTCACCGCCTACCGCTACCTCGCCGCAGACGAGCCCGACCTGGTGCTCCACCTGGGTGACTACCTGTACGAGTACAAGGCCAACACGTACGTCTCCCCCGACGGCAACGTCCGCGACCACGTCGGCCCCGAGATGGAGTCCCTGGCCGAGTACCGGCAGCGGCACGCCCAGTACCGCGCCGACACCGACCTCCAGGCGGCGCACGCGATCGCGCCGTGGCTCGTCGTCTGGGACGACCACGAAGTCGACAACAACTGGGCGGGCGACGTCTACGAGAAGCCGGAGCACCCGCAGCCGAACTTCATCCAGCGCCGCGCCAACGCGTTCCAGGCGTACTACGAGAACATGCCGCTGCGCGCCCGCAACCGGCCCGACGGCTCCGCGATGCGCCTGTACCGCGCGGTGTCGTGGGGCTCGCTGGCGACGTTCCACATGCTCGACACCCGGCAGTACCGCGACGACCAGGCGTGCGGCGACGGCTGGAAGGTGTGCGAGGACGCCAAGGACCCAGCGCGCACCATCACCGGCGACGACCAGGAGGCGTGGCTGCTGGACAACTTCCGGTCGTCGACGGCCCGCTGGGACGTCCTCGGCCAGCAAGTGTTCTTCGCCCGGCGCCACAGCGGGTCCGGCGCGAACAGCATGGACTCCTGGGACGGCTACCGGGGCTCGCAGGAGCGGATCAGCGAGGGCTGGGTCGACGCCGACGTGCGCAACCCGGTCGTGCTCACCGGCGACGTCCACACCCACTGGGCGAACGAGCTCAAGGCCAACTACGCCGACCCGGACTCGGACGTCATCGGCACCGAGCTGGTGACGACGTCGATCGCCTCCGGCGGCAACGGCAGGGACTCCGACCCGTCGGAGGACCCCGACCTGGAGCGCAACCCGCACATCAAGTTCCGCAACGCACAGCGCGGCTATGTCCGCACGCGGATCGCGCCGGACGCCATGGACGTCGACTTCCGCGTGCTCGACAAGGTCACCGAGCCCGGCGACACGGCGTCCACCCGCGCGTCGTTCCGCATCCACGACCGCCGTCCTGGGCTTGACCCGCTGACGCGCTGAGGGAGCGGCGGGGTGGCACGAAGGGCTTCTTACTTGCGTCTGACGCAAGTAAGAAGCCCTTCATCGCACCGCCCATGGCACCTACCGCACCGTCACCGTGCTCACCGGCAGGGCTGGGTTCGCGGAGAAGTCCAGTGGGGACGTCGGCAGGTCGGCGGCGACGACGTGCGCGCCGAGCGCGGCGATCATCGCGCCGTTGTCCGTGCACAGCCGGGGCCGGGGCACGCGCAGCTCGATCCCGGCCGCCTCGCAACGTTCGCGCGCCAACGCCGACAGCCGCGAGTTCGCCGCGACACCGCCGGAAATCACCATGGTGCCGATGCCGTACTCCTGCGCCGCCGCGACGGCCTTCATCGTCAGCACGTCGGCGACCGCCTCCTGGAACGACGCGCAGACGTCGTTCACCGGGATCGGCTCGCCCTGCCGTTCGGCGGCCTCGATCCAGCGGGCCACCGACGTCTTGAGCCCGGAGAAGGAGAAGTCGAACGGCGCGTCACGCGGCCCCGTCATGCCGCGCGGGAACGCGATCGCCGCCGGGTCGCCCTCGCGCGCGGCCTTGTCGATCGGCGGTCCGCCCGGATACGGCAGCCCGACGATCCGGGCCACTTTGTCGTACGCCTCGCCCGCCGCGTCGTCAACGGTGGACCCCAGCTCGGTGATCTTCGTGGCGACGTCGTCCACCCGCAACAGCTGCGTGTGCCCGCCGGAGACCAGCAGCGCCAGGCACGGCTTCGGCAGCGGCCCGTCCTCCAGCGTGTCCACCGCGACGTGCCCTGCGAGGTGGTTCACCCCGTACAGCGGGACATCCAAAGCAGCGGCGTACGCCTTCGCGGCGGCGACGCCGACCAACAGCGACCCGGCGAGCCCAGGCCCAGCCGTCACCGCGATGGCATCCACATCGGACAGCGACAGCCCTGCCGTCGCCAACGCCCTGCGCGCCGTGGGGGCCATCGCCTCCAGGTGCGCACGGCTGGCCACCTCGGGGACGACGCCGCCGTACCGGGCGTGCAGCTCGACGCTGGAGGCGACCTCGTCGGCCAGCAGCTCCACGCGGGGCTCCCCCGAGTCGGCGGAGAGCCGGACCAGACCGACGCCGGTCTCGTCACACGACGTCTCGATTCCCATGATGATCTGCGACATCACACCTCGTCCCGTGACATCGACGGCCTGCGCATCGTGTAGGCGTCCGCCCCGGACGGCTGGTAGTAGCCCCTGCGCACGCCCACCCGCGCGAAGCCGTTCTTCTCGTACAGCGCGATCGCGGCGTCGTTGTCGGTCCTGACCTCGAGAAACACCGGCGCGGCCAGCTCGTCCGCCTTGGTGAGCAACGCGGTGAGCAGCGCGCCGCCGATGCCGTAGCCCTGCCACTGCGGGACGACGCCGATGGTGTGCACCTCGGTCTCGTAGTCGCCCCGCTTACCGAGGATCGCCAGCCCGCCGTAGCCGAGCAGCGTGCCGTCGCCGTCGTACGCGCCGAGGTAGTACGCGCCGGAGTTCAGCTCGGCGCGAAACGCGGCCGCGCTCCACGGGTCGTCGCCGGGGAACAGTATCTGCTCGATCGCCACGCAGCGCGGGATGTCCGACCGCCGCAGCGGCGCCAGCGCGGCGGGGCCGGGCGCGTGCTCGTACGCCACCATCACCCCACCTCCGTGACGCGCTTGCGTTCGCCGGGCTCTGCGGCGTCCGGGCGGCGCAGGTAGAGCGGAGTGAGCGGCGCCGGTTCCTCGCGCGCGATGACGACGTCGGCGGCGGCGCGCACCAGTCCGTGCGCGGTCGGGTAGCTCGGCTCGCGCGCCGAGGCGGACACCATCGAGCCCGCCCGGCCCACCACCCGCGCGTCGCCGACGTCGATGTCCGCTGGCGGGTCGACCGCGGGTCCTGCCTCGCGGGTGCCGTCGGCGGCGTAGCGCGCCCAGTACACCTCGCGTCGCCGCGCGTCGGTCGCGACAAGCAGCGGCGTGCCGGTGCCCGCATCGGCGGCGATGGCGTCGAGGCTGCACACGGGGTACGCGGGGATGTCGAGCGCGTGGGCGAGCGAGGCGGCGGTGACCATCCCGGCGCGCAGTCCGGTGAACGGCCCCGGCCCGATGCCGCACACCACGGCGTCCAGGTCGGTGAGCGCCACGCCCGCGGTGCTTGCCGCCTCGGTCAGATGCGGCGTCAGCAGCTCGCCGTGGGCTCGGGGGTTGATCGTGACGCGCTCAGCCAGCACGTCCACCGCGGTCTCGCCGAGCACAGTCTCATCGAGCGCGGCGACGCCCGCTGTCACCGCAGGCGTTGAGGTGTCCAACACGAGGAGTAACACAACGTCTAAGCTTACGACCAAGGCTTGTGGCGCCGCCGGGAGCCTCAGGCCGACTCGTCGGCTTCGTCGGAGTCCCACCGCAACACGGCGACGTCGGAGACGAGCGTGAGGTGTGCCAGCATCGCCTTGCCCGCCGCGTCGCCGTCGCATGCGCGGATGGCCGCCGCGATCTGGCGGTGCCCGGCGAGCGAGTCCTTGGGACGCCCCGGCTGGGAGAGCGACTCGATCCGCGACTCGAGGATCAGCGGCGACAGCTCCTTCATCATGTCGGCGAGCAGACCGGAATGCCCCGCTGCCGTGACAGCCGCGTGGAACCGCTCGTCGCCGTCCTCGCCGCGCCCGCCAGCCTCGATCTCGAACGCCATGAACGCCAGCGCATCGTCGATCCTGGCCATGTCCGCTTCGGTGCGACGCTGTGCCGCCAGTTCGGCCAGCTTCACTTCGAGCGCCTCGCGGGCCTCGATGATCTCGGGGAGACGGCGCTGGTGCGCACGCAGCGACGCGATCACCTGCTGCTCGGGGCGGGTTTCGAGCAGCACAGCGCCCTCCCCGTGCCGGACGTCGATGATCCCCTGCACCTCGAGCGCGACGAGCGCCTGACCGATCGAGACGCGGCTGACGCCGAGCTGCGCCGCCAGCTCCCGCTCCGGCGGCAGCCGGTCGCCAGGACGCAGTCCCGCGTCGTCGATGTGCTCGACCAGCTGCTCGACGAGCTGTTCGTACAAACGCGGCCGCGCGATGGGACGAAGCGGTTTCGAAGCCCGCCGCTCGCGAGACATCCGGCCTCCTGAATGTGGGGTTGACAACAGTTTAGCTGTCCTAGAGGCTAGTCCACTAAACCAATTCTTGCGCTACTGGGCCGGCCACCGCTCGGCCGACCGGGAGGCTGCACCGGAGCCAAGAAACGCGCGACCGGCACCGCACCTCAGACGACAAGCGGCACTGAGCGCGGACCAAGCCCGCTGGCGCGTGAGGCACAGAAAGGACTGGACAACGTGGTTCAGAAGAAGCGGTTCCTCGCGACGGTGTGCGCGGTGACGCTGGCTATCCCCCTCGCGGCCTGCAACCTCGCGAGCGGCGGCGGAGGCAGCGAGAACGTCACACTCCGGCTGTCACATCAGTGGCCCGGCGTCAACAAACAAGGCAAGGGCGACTTCCGCGCGGTGCTCGCGGAGCGCTTCGCCGAGGAGGTGCGCAACCGCAGCGACGACCAGGTCGACGTCAAGCTCTTCCCCAACAACTCGCTGATCGATGACGCCGAGCAGCAGTACCAGGCGATGACGAAGGGGACCGTCGACCTCTCCGTCTACCCGCTCGACTACGCGTCGGGCGACGTGCCGCAGTTCAGCATCACCCTGATGCCCACCATGGTGCGCGACCACGCGGAGGCCAAGCAGTGGCAGGACGCGGAGATCGGCAACCGCATCGAAGAGATCGCAGAGGCCAACGGCATCAAGATCCTGACATGGGTCTGGAACGCGGGCGCGATCGGCTCGAAGAGCCCGCAGCCGATCGTGTCGCCTGACGACGTCAAGAAGGGCTCTGTCACAAGGGCGGCCGGGGCGCACGTCGAGAAGATGTTGCAACGAGTCGGCTTCGGCATCTCGAGCATGTCCTCGTCCGAGATCTACAACGCCATGCAGACCGGAGTGCTCGACAGCGCCATCACATCGACCGGGTCGTTCAGCTCGTACCGGCTCTACGAGCAGGTGAAGTCCTTCACGTCGCCGAGCGGCGGCAACACCTTCTGGTTCATGTTCGAGCCGCTGATCATGAGCAAGGAGAAGTTCGACCAGCTGACGCCGGAGCAGCAGCAGGCCATCGAAGAAGCGGGCAAGGAGCTGCAGGACTTCGCCTACGAGGCGTCCGAGAAGGACGACGCAAGGGTGGACAAGGAGTTCCGCGACGCGGGCGTCAACGTCACGACAATGAATGACGCGGCGTTCGACGAGTGGCGCAAGGCCGCGCAGCCGGTGTGGCAGGACTTCGCCACGAAGGTGGAGGGCGGTGAGGAGCTGATCGAGCTCGCTCGCCAGGTCTCGGAGTAGTTCGAGCTGGGCAGGCGGCTCCTCACCGCCTGCCCCCGACACGGAGCAGGGGTCAACCCATGACGAGAAGAACTCCGGCGCCACTGCGACTCATCGAGCGGATCTCCACCTGGTTCGGCTACATCAGCGCGGTGCTGGTACTGGCTTCCATGCTGATCATTTCCTACGCCGCCGTGCTGCGCTACGTGGTCGGCGCGTCGACGATCTGGCAGACAGAACTTGTCACCTACCTGCTGATGTTCGCCGCCTTCTGCGGTGGGGCGTACGGCCTCATGAAGGGCGACCACGTCAACATCGACCTCGTCGTCACCCGGCTGCGGCCACGGACGCAGCGAGTCGTCCGGCTGATCGCGGCGATTCTCGGGTGCGGTTTCGTCGCGGCCATGGCGGTGATGGCGTTCGACATGTGGTGGGAAACGACCACGGAAGGCAGGATGTCCAGCTCGGCATGGGGGCCGCCGCTGACGTATCCCCACTTGATTCTTCCGGTCGGCATGACGCTGCTGACCTTGCAGTACCTCGTCGTCATCGCGGCGATCACGCAGGAAATCCGCCACGGCGACGCCGAAACCGCGACACCTGAATCCGATCGCCGCACCGAGCCAGAGGGAATCCCCACATGAATCCACTGCTGATCGGCGGACTCATCGGCGTAATCCTGTTCGTTCTGCTTGGCCTTGGGCTCCCGGTCGCGTTCGCGCTCGGCCTGACCGCATTGATCTCGGTCGCGCTGTTCCTCACCGCGTCTGAGCTCGGCTACTTCTCGACGCTTGTCTTCGACTCGTTGAACAGCTTCACGCTGCTCGCCATCCCGTTGTTCATCCTGATGGGGGCGATCTTCGGTCAGTCGAAGGCGAGCAAGGATCTGCTCGAAGCGGCGAATGCCTGGGTCGGGAAGCTGCGCGGCGGGCTCGCGATGAGCTCGGTCGTCGCCTGCTCCATCTTCGCGGCGCTGACCGGCTCAAGCCCGGCGACGTCGGCCGCGATCGGGCGCATCGCCATCCCGGAGATGCTGCGACGCGGCTATCCGGGCGGGGTCGCGGCGGGGGCGATCGCTGCAGGCGGCACGCTCGGCATCCTGATCCCGCCGAGCGTCACGCTGATCCTGTACGGCATCGCGACCGAGCAGTCGGTCGGTCAACTGTTCCTCGGCGGTGTCGGCCCCGGCGTGATGGTCACCGTCCTGTTCTCGGTGTGGATCTTCATCGCGGTGACGCTACACCGCAGGAGCCGCACAAGGGAGTTGGTCGGCGCGGGCACTCCTGCCAACGGGGACGCCGGCACCGACCAGTCGTCGGCGAAGGAGGTGCTGTCGACCGCCGTCGAGATCAGCGGCCACACCTGGCGGAACCGGTTCGGACTACTGGTCAAGGTGCTCCCGTTCGTCGCGCTGATGACGGGCATCCTGGTGGCGCTGTACGCGGGCATCACGACGCCGAGCGAGGCAGCTGGCCTCGGCGCGCTGATGGCGATCGTGCTGGTCGGCGTGCTCTACCGCTCCGTCACCGTCCGCAAGCTCATCGACGCCGCGCTGGAGACGACGCGGACGAGCACCATGATCCTGCTGATCGTGGCGTTCTCCGCGGTGCTCGGCCAGATCATGAGCTTCCTCGGTGTGCCGCAGGAGCTGGCGACGGCCATCGGCTCGCTCGAGGTGAACCGCTGGCTGATATTCATCGCGATGAACCTGCTTTTCCTGGTGCTGGGATTCTTCATCCCGCCCGTCGCGATCATTCTCATCACGATGCCCGTGCTGTTTCCCATCATCACCCAGCTCGGATTCGATCCGATCTGGTTCGGGGTCGTGATGACGCTCAACATGGAGATGGGGCTCATCACCCCGCCAGTAGGTTTGAATCTCTATGTTGTCCAGGGAATCGCCCCGGAAATACCGTTGCGCGACATCCTGCGCGGCACCGTGCCCTACGTGGGGGTTCTCGCGCTCGGCATCGTACTGCTCGTCCTCTTTCCGGAGGTGGTCACCTGGCTGCCGAGCCAGATGTTCAGCGGATAGCGGTACACGACGGGGAGTGAAGGAGAACGACGTCGAATGCAGCAGGTGAACGCGCTGTTTCCGGCGCTACGAAGAGTGCCGGCCAAGACCGCATTGCGATTCGGTGACCGTGCGCTGAGCTACGGCGAACTGGCCGACGTCGCCGGGTCACTCGCCAACGAGCTCCGCGCGTTGCCCGCGTCGTCGGGCGAGCGGGCACGGGTGGCGGTATGGGCGACCCCGACGTTGGAGACGAGCGTCGGCGTTGTGGCCGGGTTGCTGGCCGGCACGCCCGTCGTGCCGGTCAACCCGAAGGCCGGTGAGCGGGAGCTGGACCACATCCTCACCGACTGCGCGCCAAGTCTCGTGCTGTGCGCGCCGGACACGACGCTGCCCGCCGCGTTCGACCACCTCGACCGCAAGGACGTCGGCGTCGAACCAAGGCAGCCGGTGGCCGGTGTCGCGCTCGACGAACCGGACGCCGACACCGCAGGGATGATCATCTACACCTCGGGCACCACCGGCCCGCCGAAGGGCGTGGTGCTGCCCCGCAGCGCCATCGCTGGCACGCTCGACGCGCTCGCCGAGGCATGGGCGTGGACCGATGCGGACGTCGTGATGCACGCGCTGCCGCTGTTCCACGTGCACGGGCTCGTCCTCGGCACGCTCGGGCCGCTGCGTCGCGGCGGCGGCGTGTACCACCTCGGCCGGTTCGCGCCGACGGCGCTCGGCAAGGCGCTGACCGAGACGACGGCGGAGAGCCCGGTGATGGTGTTCGGCGTCCCGACCATGTACCACCGGCTCGCCGAGCAGCTCGACGCCGACAAGGACCTGGCAAAGGCGGTCAGCTCCGCGCGGCTGCTCGTGTCCGGATCGGCGGCCCTGCCGCTGGCTGACCACGAACGGATCACCAGGGCGACCGGCCAGGAGGTGATCGAGCGGTACGGGATGACCGAGACGCTGATGAACACCAGCGTGCGCGTCGACGGTCCGCGACGTCCCGGCACGGTCGGGGTGCCGCTGCCCGGCATGGACCTCAGGCTGGTCGACGACAGCGGCGGCGTGATCGACGCCCGCGACGGCGAGACCATCGGCGAGATCCAGGTGCGGGGCGCGAGCGTGTTCACCGAGTACCTCAACCGCCCCGACGCCACCGCCGACGCCTTCCACGACGGCTGGTTTCGCACCGGTGACATGGCGACCATGGACGCCGAGGGTTTCGTGCGCATCGTCGGCCGCAAGGCGACCGACCTCATCAAGAGCGGCGGTTACAAGATCGGCGCTGGGGAGATCGAGAACGCGCTGCTTGAGCACCCCGCCGTCGCCGAGGTCGCCGTGACCGGTGAGCAGGACCCCGACCTGGGTGAGCGCATCGTGGCGTGGGTGGTGCCGAGCGGCGAGTGTCCGACCGAGACGGAGCTTGCCGACCACGTGGCGCGGCTGCTCTCGCCGCACAAGCGCCCCCGCATCGTGCGGTTCGTCACATCGCTGCCCCGCAACGAGCTCGGCAAGGTCACCAAGCGAGCCCTGCATGCCTGAGAAGGAACGAGGCCGCGAGCTGGTCGACGAGCTGGCACGGGGATTCACCGACCTCGCCGTGGATGTCCCGGAGGGCGCGCACGACGGGCCGATCGGCTGGGACGGCTACGGCGACGCGCGGGCTGCTGCCGCCGCGCGCACCGGCGAGCGCGAGTCGGTGGTGTGCGGCACCGGCAAGGTCGGCGACACCGAGGCCGTGCTGATCGCCTTCGAGTTCGGGTTCCTCGGCGGCTCGGTCGGCCAGCGGACGGGCCTGCTGATCGAGGCGGCCTTCCAGCACGCGATCGCGCACCGGCTGCCGGTGGTGTCGCTGATCGCGACCGGTGGCAGCCGGATACAGGAAGGCGTCGCGGCGCTGTCCCAGCTGCATCGGATGGCCCGCGCGAGCGCGACCGCACGCGCGGCTGGCATCCCGCGGCTCGCCGTGCTGCGGGACCCAACGACAGGCGGCGGGTGGGCCACCATCGGCGCCGGCGCCGACGTCACTCTCGCGCTCGCCGGGGCGCAGGTCGGGTTCGCGGGCGCGCGGGTGCGCAATGGCATCAATGGCGGCGACACGCATGCCTACACGGCCGAGGGGCAGTTCGAGACCGGCCACGTCGACCAGGTGCTCGCGCCCGACGACCTGCCCGCTGCGCTGGGCCGGTGGCTGGCGCTGCTCACGTCAACGACGTCTGAGCCAGCCGAGCCGCCTCACGCACTCGGGCAGCGGGGCGAGCTGCCCGAGCGCGGCTGGGACGCGGTGGAACGGGCCCGCACGCCGGAGCGGGCGCGCGCCGAGGAGTACCTCGACGCCTACTTCGACTGGCGGGAGGACATCAGCGGCGACCGCTGCGGCGGCGTCGATGACGGCGTGCGCTGCGGGTTCGGCCGCCGGGGTGGCAGGACGATCGGCTACGCCGCCCAGTGCGGAACCGCGACGACGCCAGCCGGGTACCGGACGGCCGCCAGGCTGGTGCGGCTGGCCGATCGGCTCGGCATCCCGGTGCTGACCCTGGTGGACACCCCTGGCGCCGCCAACGACCCCGACGCGGAACGGGCAGGGGCTGGCGCGGCGATCGCGGAGTTGTTCGAGGCGATCGCCGTGAGCGAGGCGCCGGTGACGACGGTGATGATCGGTGAGGGAGGTTCCGGCGGTGCGCTCGCCTTCGCCGCTCCCGGCCGGACCTGGGTCACCTCGGACGGCTACCTCTCGGTGATAGGCCCCGAGGCGGCGACGGCCATCCTCAAACGGGACCGGGCCGAGGCGCCCGCCATCGCGGACCAGCTCCGCCTCCGGCCACAGGACCTGGTCGAGTTGCGGGTCACCGAGGGCGTGCTGCTGCCGGAGTACTGTGCCGGTAGCTACCAATCCGACCGAAAGTAAGTCGAACTGGCAGGTCAAGCGAGTGTGCCAGTCGGCTTACCTTCGGTCTTCTTGGTAGCCCGGTAGCGCGCGTTCCGTCCACGCGCCGTGCGGCTCAAGCGCAGCGATGCGGGTGTCGGTGCCATCGCCTGACTCGCGCTCCAGCCGCACCAGCAGGTGGTCCTCGGACAGCCGCTCCGCGACGCCCTCGCCCCACTCCACGACGACGGCGGCGTCCGCGAGGTCGGTGTCCAGGTCGAGGTCGTCGAGCTGCGCCAAATCACCGCCGAGCCGGTAGGCGTCGACGTGCACCAGCGGCACGCCGCGCTCGCCAGCCGGGTGCACCCGCGCGATGACGAACGTCGGCGAGCTGACCCGGCCGGAGACGCCAAGGCCATCAGCGACGCCCTTGGTCAGCACGGTCTTGCCCGCGCCGAGCGGACCGGACAGCAGCACAAGGTCACCCGCGCGCAGCAACTCGCCCAGCGTGCGGCCGAACCGCACGGTGTCCTGGTGCGTCGTCAGCTCCACCTTCATTACGGAAACCACCTCCGCAGCAAACCGCGCAACGCCTCGTCGCGCCGCCCGACCCTGCCCACCTTGCCCCCGGCCTTCGCGTCGGTGTCACACGCGAGCTGGAGTAGGTCGATCAGGTAACTGTTCACGATTTCGGGATGCTCCAACTGTGGGACGTGCCCCGATCCGGTGACGCGCACCAACTGCGCGTCCGGCAGCTCGTCCGCGATCCGCTCGCAGTGGGAGAACGGCAGGATCAGATCGGCGTCACCACCGATGACCTGCACATGGGCGTGCTTGAGCCCGGCGAGCACGGCGTAGCGGTCGTGGCTGTCGACGGCGCCGATGAACTTCACCAGCTCCCGCACCGGAGTGACGTCGAGTAGTTCGAGCAGGAACTCCACAACGGCGGGGCTTGGCTCGCCGCCGAACGCGAGCCTGCGCACCGCGCGTTTGGTGAGCTGCCCGCTCGCCGCGCGGACGAACTCGATGACTTCCGGCTGCCACTGCGCGATGCCGCCAATGCCGCCGACGCCCCAGCTCACCGGGCTGTACTTGGACAGCACCCGCTTCGGCAGGCCGCGAGTGCCGATCTCCCCTGCTGCCGTGGCGATCAGCGACACGCCGCACACCCGATCGGCGAAAAGCTCCGGCTCCTGCTCGGCCAGCGCCATGATGGTCATCCCACCGACGGAATGCCCCATCAGGACGATAGGTCCTTCCGGGGCAACCGCCCGGATCACCGAGTGCAGATCGTGCGCCAGCTGCTCCAGCGTCGCCGTCTCGTCGGTGACCGGGCCGGACTGGCCGTGTCCGCGGTGGTCGTAGTACACCTGCCGGACCCTGGGCAGCGTCAGCGCGGCGAGGTCGCGCCGCTGGAAATGCCAGCTCGGCACCGACAGCGCGATGCCGTGCACGCCGATCAGCGTGATGTCCGCCGCGCCGCCGTCGGCGGGGTCCACCTCTTCGACGTACAGCGGCACGCCGTCGTCGGCGGCCAAGGTGGCCACCCGATCGGGCGGCAACTGACCCAACGGCTCGTCCTCGTACGGGTCACGGTGCAGCCTGCGCTGCCGCGTCGCCATGGTCAGCGCGGTCGCCGCCGCGCCCGTCGCCGCCGCGCCGAGCCCGCCGACGACTCCCATGAGCCTGCGGGACGGCGTCATACCTGCTCCCCCACGGAGCCGCCAGCCTCGGAGCCCGCGCCATCGCCCACGTAACGGCGCACCACACGGGGCCGGTACATGCCGGTGACGATCTCGTAGTCGATGGTGCCGATCGTGTCGGCCCACTCGCGGGCGGTCGGCGCGCCGTCGTGGCCGGTGCCGAACAGCTCGACCTCGGCCCCAATCGCGGGCTCGTGGTCGCCGCAGTCCACCACGAGCTGGTCCATGCACACCCGGCCGACGACCGGCCTGCGCTGGCCGGCCAGCCAGACGTCCATCCGCCCGGACAACGTGCGCGGTACGCCATCCGCATAGCCGACGGGCACCAGCGCCAACGTCGTGTCGCGCTCTGCGGTCCAGATCTGGCCGTAGGACACCGCCTCCCCCGCCCTGGCGCGCTTGACCAGCGCCACCGCCGAGCGGAACGTCATCGCGGGGACCAGGTCGTCGTCGGTGGGCACGGGGTTGCAGCCGTAGATCGCGATGCCGGTGCGGACGAGGTCGAAGTGGTACTCGGGCCTGGTCAGCGTGGCTGCGGAGTTCGCGAGGTGCCGCAACGGGTTCAACCCCGCCTCCCGCGCGACCTCGTACGCCTCGTCGAACCGCTTCGCCTGCGCGGCGATCGACGGGTGGCCCAGCTCGTCCGCACACGCGAAGTGCGACCAGATCGCCACGACGTCGATGGCCCCGGACGTCGCGGCCTCGGCGGCGTCGGAGCACAGGCCGGGCCACTCGTAGTCCGGGCAGCCGTTGCGGCACAGCCCGGTGTCGATCTTGAGGTGCACCCGCGCGGTGCGGCCCGTGGCGCGGGCGGCGACGACGATGCGCGCCAGCTCACGCCGGGAGCTGGCGGTGATGTCGATGTCCGCCTCGATGCCGGGTGCGAAGTCGACGTCGTCGATGTCCAGCCAGCTCAGGATGCGAGCGGTGATTCCCGCACGGCGCAGCGCCAGCGCCTCGTCCAGTGAACAGCCGCCGAGCCAGGTCGCGCCGCCTGCGAGCGCGGCTTTCGCGACGGGGAGCGCGCCGTGGCCGTAGCCGTCGCCCTTGACGACGGCCATCGTCGCCGCGCCTGACTCGGCGGCCTTTCCGCTGAGCAGGGCGACGTTATGCCGGATCGCGCCGAGGTCGATGACGGCCTCGGCACGGGGAGCACGCGCCTGGTTCACGCCTTGATGGTCGCATGGCGGTGTGCGGGGGCAGGTGAGAGCCATCGCGTCCTGTGGGTTACCGGCCGGGCGCGCCCAAGGTGCCCTTGGGTACCGAATATGTACCAAAGGGCACCTTGGGCTCGCAGAGCGCGCGGATCGCGGCGGGAATGGCCTCGGCGATCGCGCTCGCAGGCGCGGGCGCGCCAGACGCGGCGATCGCGGCGGCGCTGTCGTGCAGCCAGGCGGCGCAGGCCGCTGCGTACGACGGCGTGATCCCGGCCGCGAGCAGCGCGCCGATGATGCCGGACAGCACGTCGCCGGACCCGGCGGTCGCGGGCCACGCGCGGCCGGTGTGGTGCACGAATACGTTGCCGTCTGGGTCGGCGATCACCGTGCTGTGGCCCTTGAGCAACACGACGGCGTTGAACCGCTTCGCGGCGGCCGTGACGGCGGTCACCCGGTCGTCCCCGACTTCGCCAGCCAACCGGGCGAACTCCCGCTCGTGCGGGGTGAGCACCAGCGGCGTGCCGGGATCGCGGGCGTCCCACAGATCGGGATGCGCGGCCAGGACGTTCACCGCGTCGGCGTCCGCGATCACCGGGACGTCGGCGGCAAGCACCTCCCGCACGGTCTCCCGCACGCCGCTGCCGGTGCCGAGACCAGGTCCAGTCACCCACGCCTGCACCCGCCCGGCGTCGGACAGCGAGCCGGTCGCGATCACCTCGGGCCAGCGGGCGCGCACGACGTCGGCAGCGCTGCCCGCGTACCGGACCATGCCGGACTTCGTCAGCACGGCCCCGCTCGTTGTGAGCACGGCGGCGCCCGGATAGGTGCTCCCACCTGCGGCGACGCCGACGACGCCCTGGGTGTACTTGTCGTCGGCGGGTTGCGGCAGCGGCAGCCGCGCGGCGACGTCATCTGCGTCGAGCACGCGCAGGTCAGGCTCGCCAAGTTCTGGCCGGAGGCCGATGTCGATGAGATGCACGTCGCCGCAGTGGTTGGCGGCGGGGTGCAGGACGTGCAGCGGCTTGTACGCGCCGAACGTCACGGTCGCGGCGGCGGTGACGGCTGGCCCCCGCACCGCCCCGATGTCCGGATCGACGCCGCTGGGCAGGTCGACGGCCAGGATCGGCGCGGTCACCCGCTCGACCAGCGCGGCGGCATCCGGTCGCAGCCCTCCGCGTGCGGCGAGCCCCACGATGCCGTCGATGACGAGGTCAGCGTCGAGCGCGTTGTCGAGCGCATTGCCTGCCTCGTCGGCTGCCACGGCCCTGCCGCCCGCACGTCGCAGCGCGGCCAGCCCCTCGGCGTTCGCCTTCTCCGGGGCGAGCAGCACGGCGGTCACGCCGACCCCGCGCTTGCGCAGGAACGCCCCCGCCCACAGCGCGTCGCCGCCGTTGTTGCCCGCACCGACCAGGAGCGTCACGTGCCTTCCCGCGACGCCGCCGGTGCGCTCCCGCAGCAGCCGCGCGGCGTGCACCGACACCGCGAACGCCGCGCGCCGCATCAACGCGCCCGGCTGGGTGCGCGCCAGCACGACGTCCTCCGCCGCCCGGATCCGGCCGGTCGTCCACACCTCACGCATCGCGGCTCCTTACGTCCTGCTCGCTACGCCGGGGCTACTCCACCGTGACGGACTTCGCCAGGTTGCGCGGCTTGTCGATGTCGTAGCCGCGGCTGCGGGCGATCTCAGCGGCAAGGATCTGCAACGGCACGGTCGCGACAAGCGGTTGCAGCAACGTCGACGTCGCGGGGATCTCGATGAGCGAGTCCGCGTACGGGCGCACGGCGTCGTCGCCTTCCTCCGCGATGACGATCGTGCGAGCGCCGCGTGCCTGGATCTCGCTGATGTTGGACACCAGCTTCGAGTGCAGCACGGCCCTGCCCTTCGGCGACGGCATCACGACGACCACCGGCAGGTCCTGCTCGATCAGCGCGATCGGGCCGTGCTTCAGCTCGCCTGCCGCGAAGCCCTCGGCGTGCATGTAGGCGAGTTCCTTGAGCTTGAGCGCGCCCTCCAGCGCCACCGGGTAGCCGACGTGGCGGCCGAGGAACAGCACCGCCTTGGAGTCGGCGATCTCGCGGCCAAGCGCGCGCACCTGCGCGGCGGTGGCCAACGTCTTCTGCACGGCGGCGGGGGTGCTGGCGAGGTCGGCGAACTCGCGCGCGACCTCATCGGGATACTTGGTGCCGCGCGCCTGGGCGAGGGCCAGCCCGACCAGGTAGTTCGCCGCGATCTGCGCCAGGAACGCCTTGGTGGACGCGACGCCGATCTCCGGTCCGGCGTGGGTGTAGAGCACGGCGTCGGACTCGCGCGGGATCTGCGCGCCGTTGGTGTTGCAGACCGCGAGGACCCTGGCCTTCTGCTCGCGCGCGTGCCGGACGGCCTCCAGGGTGTCCATCGTCTCGCCGGACTGCGAGACGGCGACGACAAGCGTGTCCCGGTCCAGCACCGGGTCGCGGTAGCGGAACTCGCTGGCCAGCTCCACCTCGACCGGCAGGCGGCACCAGTGCTCGATGGCGTACTTCGCGACCAGCCCGGAGTGGTACGCCGAGCCGCAGGCGACGACGAACACCTTGTCGATGTCCCGCAGGTCCTGGTCGGCGAGCCGCTGCTCGTCGAGGGTGATGCGGCCGTTGTG
Organism: Actinophytocola sp.; assembly: GCA_009377475.1. Taxonomy (GTDB): domain Bacteria; phylum Actinomycetota; class Actinomycetes; order Mycobacteriales; family Pseudonocardiaceae; genus Haloechinothrix_A. The sequence continues at coordinate 26,353 of WHTY01000032.1, read as the reverse complement.
GAAGTGCCCGCGCAGGGTGTTGGCGAGGGCGTCCGGCTGCTCCTCGATCTCCTTGAGCATGAAGTACTCGTGGCCGCCCTTCTCGGCGGCGGAGAGGTCCCAGTCCACGGTGAACGGCTTGCCCTGCGCGGGTTCACCCATGAAGTCGGTCACCTCGTAGCCCTCGCGGGTGATGACGACGACCTGGTCCTGGCCCAGCTCGACGGCCTCGCGGGTGTGCTCGATGAACGCGGCGACGTCGGAGGCGACGAAGTGCTCGCCTTCGCCGACCCCGACGACCAACGGCGACGACCGGCGGGCCGCGACGACCTTGTCCGGCACGTCGGCGTGTGTCACGACCAGCGTGAACGCGCCCTCTAACCGGCGGCACACCGTGCGGACGCTCGCTTCGAGGTCGCCCGCCGTGTCGCCGGTGGCGTAGACGCGGGCGATCAGGTGCGCCGCGGTTTCGGTGTCGGTGTCGCTGGTCAGCTCGACGCCGTCCGCCTCAAGCTCAGCGCGCAGCTCGGCGAAGTTCTCGATGATGCCGTTGTGCACGACGGCAACGGTCTCGGCGGCGTCCCGGTGCGGGTGGGAGTTGCGGTCGACCGGCGGGCCGTGGGTGGCCCAGCGGGTGTGGCCCATGCCTGCGGTGCCCGCGAAGGACTGCCTGCCATCGGCGTCGAGCTGGGCCTCAAGGTTGGCCAGCCGCCCCGCTTTGCGCTGCACCCGCAGCGCTCCGGCGCCGTCGAGCACGGCGACGCCCGCCGAGTCGTAGCCGCGGTACTCCAGGCGGTGAAGCCCGCCGAGCACCACGTCGAGCGCCTGCCGATGTCCGACGTAACCCACGATTCCGCACACGTATTCAGAGACTACTGGCGCGTGTGCGTTCGGCAGCGCCGCCCCGGTCCCGACAGTGCCGGTAGATACCAATTCCGCCGGAAGCAAGCGAACATGCAGGTAAGCGAGGATGGCACGTCCACTTGCTTCCGGCCTGCTTGGTATACGGTCTTGACCATGGCACGCAAGCCCAAGGCCCTGCTCGATGAGCTGAGCTATCCGGGTCCGCACGACGTCCTCCGGGGCAACCTGGCGCTGGTCGGGACGCCCGGGTTGGTGTTCGCCCCGCGTGAGGGGCTGAACCTGCCCGCCGTCGCGTTCGGGCACGGCTGGCTCCAGCCGGTGCACCGCTACCGGGGGCTGCTGCGGCACCTGGCGTCGTGGGGCATCGTCACGGCCGCTCCGTCGACGCAGCTCGGGCCGTTCCCGTCACACCGGATCTTCGCGGCGAACCTGCGCGACGCGCTGGACGCCGTGACGAAGGTGCGGCTCGGGCAGAACGGCATCAGCGTCGATCCTTCACGTCTGGGGCTCGCGGGCCACTCGACCGGCGCGGGGTCCGCCGTGCTCGCGGCAGCCGCCGAGAACGCGCCGGACGTCCGGGCCATCGCCACCGTCGCACCCGCGCAGACCATGCCGTCCGCGTCCGAGGCCGCGAAGCGCCTTCGAATGCCGTCGCTGCACCTGGCGGCGGAGAACGACCTGGTCGCACCGGCCACCGGGCACGCGAAGGCCATCGCGTATGCGTGGGGCGGGCCGGTGCAATTGCGCACGATCGACAAGTCGACACACCTGTCGGTGACCGAGGGCTTCCACTGGAGCCAGGTGCTGATGCAGGGCAAGCCGCACTACGGCACGCAACGTGTGGTGAATGCGCTGTTCACGGCGTTCTTCCTGACGCACCTCGCCGGGAAGAAGGAGTACCAGCCGCTGCTGGACAACGACGTCAAGCGCGCCCCGATCGACCTCGACCGCGAGGACGCTCGCGCGCGATAGGCCTACGCCCGCAGCCAGCCGTTGGTGGCGAAGTCCTCCTCGTCGTCGAGGACGCCTTCCTGCCTGCCCTGCTCCTGGAACCCGGCGGGCGGCATCGCTCGCGATACCGGAGTGGCCGGTGGGGCTTGCGCGAACGACGACGGGGAGAACTGCGGCACGGTGTCGCTGGCGCTCGGTGTTGCCTCCTCCTCCAGCCAGCCTTCGAACCCGAAGTCGCGCCCCTCCGGCACGGGGTCCTTCGCTGCCTCGGCCTTCTCGGCCGCCAGCTTGTCCTTGTAGCGCTGGTCGAGCCGGACGGCCAGCTTCCCGACGTAGGTCATCCGGTTCTTGAAGTCCTCGCGCGCGCCGTCGAGCGTTTCCTGCGCCTTCGCGCCCGCGAGCCGGTTCCGGTCCGCGAACTCGCGCTCGGCGTTGGCCAGGTTGTTCTTGAACGCCTCGAATCGATCACTCATCGTTTTCCCTCACACGTCAGAGCGCTGGCTCGTCGTCATCGAGCGAGCCGGAGATGCGGGCGATGCCGAACGGACCCTCGGGGACGTCCGGCTCGAACAGGTCCGTCTCGTGGAGCGGGTAGGCGGCCGTGCGCTGCTGGTCCTCGCCACCGCCGCCAGCACCCGCGCCAGCACCGCCCATCATCGGAGCGCCACCCGCCCCGCCGACGCCCGCGCTGCCGGACGGCGCCGGATGAGACGTCGATTCGCCGGGGATGGAGCCGACACCGGCGGTGCCGTCCGTCGGTATGGCCCCGGTGCGGGGGCCGTCGGTTTGGGGGCTGTCGCTGCGGAGGGATTCCGGGCGGGGGCCGTCGCTCTGCGGACCGTCGCTCGGGCCTTCGTTCGGGCTGTCGCCGCCGAACGCGGCGTCGCCTGCGCCGTCTACGAAACCCGCAGCGCCGCCCGCGATTCCAGCGTGTCCCCCGGCGTGTCCCGCGACGCCCTCGGCGTGTCCGGCGTGTCCGGCGTCGGGTCCGGCGTTGGGGCCGCCAGCCAACTCAGCGCCGAGCGAACCGCCGACGCCCCGCTGCGCGTCACCACCCGCCGAACCGGAGATGCCCGCACCGACGCCGTCCAGGCCGTCGAGGCTGCCGCGCGCGCCGGTCGGTTCCGACGGTTCGGTGAACGCGCCCGCGACGCTGGTGACTCCGCTGTCCCCCGCGGACACCGATGCAGGCCGAACCGCGCCGCTCTGCTGCGGCTCGGTGCCGAGGCTGCCGCTCGCCGACTGGCCCGCGCTCGCGGCAGTGTCGGCAGCCTGCGGCGCGGTGCCCGGCGCGCCAGCGCCCACCCTGTCGTTGTACTCGCGCACGGCGTCGGCGTCGCCCATGACGTAGGTCGCTGGCTCGCCGTTGCCGTCATCCACGGTGACTACGGTCGCGCCGTCCGGGCCGAGCGGCTGCTCCGCGATGATCGACAGTTCGCCCTCATGGATCTGGATCGTGCCGTCCTTGCCCGGCGTGTGGACATCGCCAGCGCCGCCGCCACCGGCCATCGCAGCCGCACCGCCGGGGACGCCGTTCGCTGCACCGGTCGGCCCGAAACCGGAAGCCGCGTGTTCTCCGACCAATGTCCCGCCTGCGCCGAAGTCAAGTTTGTACTCGGTCGCCGCGCCCGTGCCGTTGTCAATGCGGACCGACATTTCGCCGTCCCGGTTGGGCTCCGTGAGCGCGATCTCGCTCTCCCCCTTGCGAACCGTGACGGTGTCGACGTCGGGAGCCGCATCCTTGATGGCTTCGCCGGTCTCCGGATTGATCGGGTACGGATTCTCCGTCGCGGGGTCGATTTCCATGGCCTTGCCGGTGATGGGATTGACCGCGTCCTGCCCCATCGCATCCCCCGGCCCCATGTCCGGTTTCGGCATGCTGGGCATGGTCTGGGTAGCACTACCGCCCGGAGCGCCGCCGAGCGCGCCGGAGGGACCGCCACCGATTCCGGCACTGCCGCCACCGGCGCTCCCACCGCCAAAGCTGGGGCCACCACCTGCGCTGCCACTCGCGCCACCCGCACCGGCGAGAGGCCCGCTCGCAGGCGCGGCGGCTGCTGCACCGCCCGCCGCGACCGCCGCGTAGGGGTCATCCGGCAGACCAAGCAGAAACCGCGTCAGATTTCCCCATGCCTCATCGGTGGCATTCTTCTCGTTGTCACACATGACATGGAAATCACTGACGAACTTGGCGAACGACGAGGTGAACTGCTGCAGCCACCCTTGCGCCATCTTCTCAGCAGCGTCTTTGGTCTCGTCTTCGAGATCTCCCTTGTCGTCGTTAATGAGCGCCTGATCCTCGGGCGGCAGATGTTGCATGAAATGCTTGATCTCGGCATCAGTAGCATCGCGACCACTACGAGCGATCCTGATTGCCATGTCGATCTCATACGGCTGGAGACCGCACCAATTCGGAATTGCGTATTTGAGCGACCACTCGGCCTTACGCTGACATGCCGCGGCGACGGCGGAACACGCGCGAAGTATTGCCTCTGACGACTCCGAGAGACTTTCTTTGACTTCGCTGTTCGACAGTTTCTCCACTTGACGCCACATGGTCTGCGCACTGTCGGCCGCAGCACCTTGCCAGTGGCTGAACACCGTCGCCAGCCGATTGGACTGACTCGACAACGACTCGACCAAGTCTTCGCGGAGCTTGTCTATCTCCTCGGCCTGCGCCCTGAAGACGTTGAAAGGGATGTTCCGCTGCTCGTCGTACCGCTGCAGAACATCACGTTCGTAGCTCACGGGGCCAAGATCGGTTCCCGCGATGCCGAGCGCCCTGTTGTATGCGGGACAGAAGCGCTCCAAGCCGTGTACGGCACCCTCCACACCTTTGTCGAGGATGTCATTGGAATTCGTTACCCCGGGTTCGGTCTCCGATCTTTTCTTTCGGAGATCAGCTAGCTGCTCCGTCGCATCAGTACGTTTCGCCTCGGCGGCCTTTTCCTGCGTTTTCTGGGCCGCGACGACGCCGGCGTCGTGCTGCTTCTTCGCATCCTCGTACTCACCGAAAATGTCATCACCGGAGGCGAAAGCTTGATCAAGGTCGCCGAAGTCGAACTTATCACTGTACCAATCGTGCGTATCGTTCATGTGGTCTTCTGAATCGAAGCCCAGTCGGTACAGTTCTTCTTCGTCTTCTTCCTCGACGTGGTCGAAATAGTCCTTCGCGACCTGACGCTTCACATCATCCGACAGGTGCGGACTATTGACGATCTCGCGAATATCATCAATTGTCGGGACGCGCGTCATCATTCACCCCCAGCGAACCACGCTCATGCCGCATGGCCTGCTCGGTCTGCGATTCCACGGATTGATACGTCGAACTCGCACCGCCCAAGCGCCCGCCGAAATCGCGCGAGACGTCTACGTAACCCTTGACCATGGCAACAAGGCGGTCGATGCCCGCGGTGTATTGCTGGAAATGGTGCGTGTGCTCGGGGCCGAAATCCTGCGCCGCGACATCGATATCACCGACCGCCTTCAACGGCGGCCCCATCCGGTCAGCGGCCTGCATCTGGACGTGCTCACCGGCGCTCGTGAGTTCGGCGGTGTCAACGCCGTACCCGCCAGACGTCATCGTGCCCCCTTATCGAGACCGTGGCTGTGTCCGTCACCGATTCGACGTACCGGATGGCCCATCGGTGCCGTGGCATACAGACCCCGAACTTACCGGTCGTCCCAAACCCGATGGGATGGTTTAGCGAGATTTGCTCCCGCACACGAAGTGTCCTTGAACACGCCACACAACGTCCTGAGTGCCGAACACAGCGTCGGGAACGGGGGACACAGCGGCGGGAACGGGGGACACGGCGCTCAGGAGGCCACGGAGACGACGCCTGCCAGGCGGTCGGCGGCGGACTGGGCGACGTCCTCATCTTGGGCCTCGACCATCACCCGAATCAACTGCTCCGTGCCGGACGGCCGCAGCAGCACCCGCCCTGTCTCGCCCAGTTCCGCCTCGACTGCGGCAACCGCATCCGCGACCTGCTTCGACTCCGCAGCGGCCACCTTGTCCGCCACCGGAACGTTGACGAGCACCTGCGGCAGCCGTCGCATCACCCCAGCGAGATCCGCCAGCGACTTGCCAGTAGACGCCATCCGGCTCATCAGCCGCATCGCGGTCAGCAAGCCGTCGCCGGTCGTCGCGTAGCCGGGCAGGACGACGTGGCCGGACTGCTCGCCACCGAGCGAGTACCCGCTTGCCCGCAGCTCCTCAAGCACGTACCGGTCCCCCACCGCCGTAGTGCGCAACGTCACGCCGTGCTCGCGCATCGCCAGGTGCAGTCCGAGATTGCTCATCACCGTCGCGACCAGGGTGTTGTCGGCAAGCTCACCCGCATCGGACATCGCGAGCGCCAGCACTGCCATGATCTGGTCGCCATCGACGAACCGCCCCTCGGCATCCACGGCCAGGCAACGGTCGGCGTCGCCGTCGTGCGCGATACCGAGGTCGGCCTTGTGCTCGACGACGGCAGCCTGCAGGCCAGCCATGTGCGTTGACCCGCAGGCGTCGTTGATGTTGATGCCGTCCGGCGCCGCGTTGATCGCGATCACCTCGGCCCCCGCCCTGCGATACGCCTCAGGGGCCGCCGTCGACGCCGCCCCGTTGGCACAGTCCACGACGACTCGCAGCCCGTCCAGCCGCTGCGGAGTGGACCGCACCAGGTGCTCGACGTAGCGGTCCAGCGCGTCAGCGACGTCGGCGACCCTGCCGATCTGGGCGCCGGTCGGCGCGGTGCCGAGGTTGTCAAGTCCGGACTCGATCTCGTCCTCGATGCCGTCTGGCAGCTTGTGGCCGCCGCTGGCGAACAGCTTGATGCCGTTGTCCGGCATCGGGTTGTGGGACGCCGAGATCATCACGCCGACGTCGGCCCTGGTGTCGGCGACGAGATAGGCCACGGCGGGCGTCGGCAGCACGCCGACACGGCGCACGTCGGCACCCGCTGAGGTCAGCCCCGCGACGACAGCGGCCTCCAGCATCTCGCCGCTCGCCCTTGGGTCCCTGCCGACGACGGCGACCGGGCGGTGCGACCGGTCATGCGCGGCGAGCACACGGGCCGCGCTCGCGGCGACCGTGAGGGCGAGCGTCGGGCTGAGCTCGGCGTTGGCGAGGCCACGCACCCCGTCCGTGCCGAAAAGCCGTGCCATTGATGGACCTCCTTCGGGTGAATTGCTTCAACCTAGCGAGTCCCGCATGACCCGGTTCAGGCGGCCTCTCGTGCCGGTATGACATGCGAAAGGCGCCCAACCCGAATATCGGGCGGGCGCCTTCGCATCAGCAGTGCGGCGCGATCAGCGCTTGCTGTACTGCGGGGCCTTGCGGGCCTTCTTGAGGCCGTACTTCTTCCGCTCCTTGGCCCTGGAGTCACGGGTGAGGAACCCTGCGCGCTTCAGCGCGGGACGGTCCTCGGAGTCGATCTCGGCCAGGGCACGTGCGATGGCGAGCCGCAGCGCACCGGCCTGGCCGGAGCTGCCGCCGCCGACGAGGTTGCCCTTGATGTCGAACGACTCGGGCTTCTCGACAAGCTCGAGCGGCTCACGAATGAGCTGCTGGTGGACCTTGTTCGGGAAGTAGTCCTCAAGGCTCTTGCCGTTGAGGGTGAAGCCGCCGCTGCCGGGGAGCAGCCGCACCCGCACGACGGCCTCCTTGCGGCGGCCAATCGCGTGGGCGCTGCCACCGGCCGCGCGGGTCGGCTTCGCCGCGGCGGGGGTCTCACTCGTCGTCACGGCCGGGGTGGCCTCGTCGGTCTCTGTGGTCATCACAGGCTGCTCCTCGCTCACTGTGCGTTCACCTGCGCGATCTTCTTGGCGATCTCGTACTGCTGCGGCTGCTGCGCGGCGTGCGGGTGGTCAGGACCCGCGTAGACCTTGAGCTTCTTCGCCTGCGCGCGGCCGAGCTTGGTCTTGGGGAGCATGCCCTTGACGACCTTCTCGACAGCGCGGACGGGCTTGTGGTCGAGCAGTTCGCCGAACGACTGCTTGCGCAGACCGCCGGGGTAGCCACTGTGGCGGTAGGCGAACTTCTGCTCGCGCTTGTTGCCGGTCAGGGCGACCTTGTCGGCGTTGACGATGATGACGAAGTCACCGGTGTCCACGTGCGGCGCGAACGTCGCCTTGTGCTTGCCGCGCAGCAGAGTCGCGACCTCTGTGGCCAGGCGGCCGAGGACAACGCCCTCGGCGTCGATCACATGCCAGGCGCGCGTGATGTCGCCGGGTTTCGGGCTGTACGTAGGCAAGGTACTACCTCATCATCGACATGGCTTGTGGGTACTGGGGTGCGGGCCTCGCGCGTCCTGGCACAGTCGCACGACAGCACACAACGACATACCAAGATACCCGGAGACCTCAGCGGTACAGGAACCGGGGTCCCTTTACCGGGCGACACGTGGCGACGCAACCCGGCAGGGCACAGCATACGCGAACGGCGCGGTGGCCCGGACACCGCACGTCCGGGCCACCGTGGCAAAGCTGTCTGCGCCGCGTTACAGCCGGGCTCAGCCGCCGAAGCTGTTGGCGATGCCCTGGTCGCCCTCAACGTAGCGGCTCTTGGTGTCCATGATCGCCGTCTCGATGGAGGCCAGGATCTTGATGAGCTCGGCCTGCGCCTCGTCGTACTTCTTCTGCTGGACCTGGTAGGCCTCCTGCGCCTGGCCGGTCCAGGTGGAGCACAGCCGCTTCACGTCCTGCTCGACCTGCTCCAGCGAGCCGGTCATCTGCGACTGGGCCTTGTTGACGTCGTCGGCGCACTGCTCGAGCGCGGCGTAATTAACTTCAATCATGCTCTGATCTCCCTGTGAATGCCTGCGTTAGCTGTGGATGAGTTGGGGCGGGGCGCTCAGCCGTCCAGCGCGGCGAAGCCGCCGCCGCTGAAGGTGCTCGACGCTTCCTCTTCCTGCGCCTCGTACTTGCTGCCTGCGGACTGCAGGAGATCCGAAATACCGTCCAGCGAGTCGTTCAGCTTGATGGCGTTCTCGTTGAAACGCTCCATGAGCCTGCGGAATGATTCGGCGGCCGGGCCCTTCCAGGTTGCGAGCGCCTGCTCCATGTTGCCCTGGAGGCTCTTGAAGGTCGAGTTCAGCTCGCTGTTCACGCCCGTCAGCGCCTGGTGAATCCGAGTGAATTCGGCAACCTCACCGGTAAAACCACTCATGTGGGATTAACCCCCTTCGTTCGTGTGTCGTCGTACGTCATTGGTTCGTACGCGGATTACGACGATGACCTTGCCACGGTCGGTTCCACCTTGTCTCGCAGACTTCCGAAGTAGTTGCAGGCGTGAATGCCGCCGGGTGGAACCGGCGCCGGCGCGACGAGCGCGCGACAGCGTCACGTCCCTGCTGAACTGGCATTTTTGTCGATCTCGCCGAGGTTCCCACCCTCGGCGTTCGCGGTCGCGAAGAAATCGACTGTGGGTCACCCACGCGATTCCGGCGTCGTGCGCGGCTCGGTGATCCGCAACGTCCGCACGACTTCTTCGCACGCCGACTCGACCATGTCCTTGCGCTCCGGCGTCCACCGGCACCCGATGCTGACCTGAACCTGATCGGCACCGACGACGAACCATTCCACCGTGCTGTCGTCGGTCTGCTCGGTGTAATGAATGACGGAGCGGCCAACGAACACGAAATCCGGGTTGAACCGCGAGTAATCGCGGTCCGTTTCGTCCAGCCCGGTTTGCAGCTCGTTGAGGAATCGTTGTCGATCGTCCTCGAAGTCATAACTGAGCCAGAATTGCTGCACCGAAATCAGGTCGGTTCCGTCCGGCGCGCTTGACGGGCGCACCACGACCCGGTTCTCCCCGCGAATGAGGTCGGTCTGCTTCCAACTCGGCGGATGATCGAACTGGTAGCTGAACTGCGTGACCATCGCGTCCGACCTGGCCTGCTCCCCTGACCTCGGCCACAGCGCCACCACAGCCACCAAGGCGATCACCACGACCAGCGACGCGCCCAACACCCACGGCAGCACGCGGCGTTTCGCGGGCGAGTTCGGCTGACCGGTCTTGGCGGCGTGCGGCCCGGCTCCGGCTGGCCCCGGGCGGTGGAAGGCCTGCTGGTGGTAGTGCTGCCACGACGCGCCAACGTGCGGCGGACCCGCCCCTAGCGGCGTCGCGGGGTTGTGCGGCCCGGCAGCCCCTTGAGCGCCCGGTATCCCCGCGCCAGGCGTCGCAGGTCCCAGTGCCGCGTGCCCCGGCGGGCCAGCGTGCGGATGATGCGCTGTGGCAGCCGCCGCCTGTCCGAACGCCTGCCGCCCCGGCGGCTGCCCCTGCCCGGCATGCCCCTGGCCGGGCAGCAACTGCTTGGTCTGCTGCGTCTGCTGCTGCTCCGCGAGCACCGACAGCATCGCGCCGCGCGCCACGACGGTCTCCGGCTGGTCCAGCGTCGTCGGCACGACGCCCAACTGCTCGTGCACCAGCCTGCCGACCATCGGGATCCGGCTTGACCCGCCGACGAGGAAGATGCCGCTGAGCTGGTCCGGCCGCAGCCCGGCCTCGGTGATCGCCGCCGACGTCAGCGCGACCGCCCTGCCCAGCGGCTCCGCGATGAGCCGTTCCAGGTCCTGCCTGGTCACGTGCGCGTCCGCGAACGGCTGCGGCATCGGCACGTCGGTGTAGGCGTGCCGCGACAACGTCTCCTTCGCGCCGCGCACGTCTTGGCGCAGCACCCGGCGTCTTCGCCGGTCGGCCAGCTCACGGCCCTCCATCAGCGCGCGCCAGGCTTCCTTGTTCTCCTCGGCGACCCGTGAGCCGATGAACTCGAGCAGGGCCTGGTCGACGTCCGCGCCGCCGAAGCCGGGATCGCCCTTGGTCGCGAGCACCCAGAACCCACCGGCCGCCTCGTCGTCAGGGTTGCCCGCGCCTTGCACCACGCTGACGTCGACGGTGCCGCCACCGAGGTCGAGCACCGCGAGCGCGGTCGGGGCCGCAGTACCGCTGCCAACGCTGCCAGCGCTGCCAGCGTTGCCGCCGCTGCCAACGCTGTTGCCGCCTTCGTGGCGGGGGAACGTCGAGGTGTGGAACACCGCGGCGGCCACCGGCTCCGGCAGCAGCGTCACCTCCTGCGCGAGCCCGGCGGCGGCCTGCCGCAGCGTCCGCGTCCGGACGACGCCCCAGTCGGCGGGATGCGTCAGTACCAGCAACCCGACCTCGGCGTTACCGGCGAACCGGCGCGCCTCGGACACCGCCCTGCTCAGCACCGCGCGGAACGCCTCCCGCACCGGCAACACCTGCGTGCCGAGCAGCAACTCGCCCTCGTCCACCCGGCGTTTCGGATGCGGCTCGTAGCGCGAGGGGTCCACGGCGGCCTGCCGTTCTGCCTCCTGCCCGACGAACAGCGTGCCGTCCGGCGCGGCGTACACCGCCGACCGCAGCAGCGGCTGCCCGTCGATGACGACGACCTGCGGGTCCTCGCCCCTGGTTGACACCGCGACGCAGGTGCTCGACGTGCCGAAGTCGACGGCGACCCGCAGGGTCTGCGCGCCGCTCATTCAGGGTCGATCCATGACACCTGCATCAGCTGCTTACCGACCTTGCGGCTGACCATGGTGCCTCGGCCGGGCGGCATCGGCGATGGCCGGATGTTGCCGAGCAGCTGGCCCTCGTCGCGCGACCCGCTCATGACGAGGCCCGGCGCAGCGATCTCCTTCAGCTTGCCGATGATCGGGTCGAACATCGCCCTGCTCGCGCCACCGGTGCGCCGCGCGACGATCATGTGCAGCCCGACGTCCTTGGCTTGCGCCAGGAACGGCGCGATCGGCTGCAGCGGGTTGCCGCTCTGCGTGACGACAAGGTCGTAGTCGTCTACGACGACGAACAGCTCTGGCCCCTTCCACCAGGAGCGGTTCTTGAGCTGCTCCTGCGTGACGTCCGGGCCTGGCAGGCGCTTCTCCATCGAGGTGACGACGTCCTTGACCATGCCGCCGAGCTGGTTGGACGACACCGCGTAGCCGAGCAACTGGTCGCCATCGATGAACCCGAGCAGCGTCCGCCGGAAGTCGACCAGGATGACGAGCGCTTCCTTCGGCGTGTACCGCTGGGTGATGCCCTTGAGGATCTGCCGCAGCAGGTTCGTCTTGCCCGACTCGCCGTCGGCGAACGCGAGGAAGTGCGGGTCGGCGTCGAAGTCGAGGTAGACAGGGGCGAGCTCGTCCTCGTTGAGCCCGATCGGCACCAGCTTCGAGTCGCGGTAGTTGTCCTGCGCCAGCATCTCGTCGTAGCGCACCAGGTCGGGCAGCAACCGCACCGACGGCGCGTGCGGACCGCTCCAGGCGTCGTTGATGCGTTTGACCGCGTCCGCGACACCGTCACCGACGGTCGTATCGTCGCTTGAGCCGTCGATGCGCGGTAGCCCGGCGAGCAAGTGCAGCTTGTCGTTCGTCAGGCCTCGACCCGGCCGCCCGCCGGGCACGTTCACCGCGGCGCGGCGGTCGATGTCGGACTCGCTCGGGTCACCGAGCCGCAGCTCGAAGCGGGTGCCGAGCATGTCCTTGATCGCCGGGCGGATGTCCGCCCAGCGGTTGTTCGCGATGACGACGTGGACGCCGAAGCCGAGGCCCTGCGTTGCGAGCTTGGTGATCGGCCCTTCCAGCTCATCGAAGTCGTCCCGCAGCGCCTTCCAGCCGTCGACGAACAGGAAGACGTCGCCGAACGGGTCCTGCTCGCGGGTGATCCGGCCCTGCCGCTTCATCGTGCGGAAGTCGGCCATGGAGTCGACCGAAAGCTCCCCGAACCGCCGCTCCCGCTCGGTGATCAACGTCGTCAGCTCCGCGACGACGCGGCGCGCCTTGTCCGGCTCGCGGCGCGCGACCGCGACGCCACCGCAGTGCGGCAGCCGTCGCAGCGAGGCAAGCGAACCACCGCCGAGGTCGACGCCGAAGAACTGGAACTCCTCCGGCGTGTGCGACAGCGCCAGCGACATCGCGATGGTGCGCAGCATCATCGACTTGCCGGACTGCGGACCGCCGACGACCGCGCCGTGACCAGCGCCGCCGGAGAAGTCCGCCCACAGCGGGTCGCGGCGCTGCTCGTACGGCCGGTCGACGATGCCGATCGGCACCTGGAGCTTGCCGTTGCCGAAGAACCCGACCGGCGAGAGCCCGCGCTCCTCGGTGGGGTTGAGGTTGGGCAGCAGCGTGTCAAGCGAGTTCGGCTCGTTCAGCGGCGGCAGCCACACCTCGTGCGCCGGTGGGCCCTGGCCGACAAGCCGGTCGACGATGGTGTCGAGCACCGTCGGCTCGTCGCCATCGGACTTCGCTTCTTCCTTCTTGGGCTCCGGTTCCGGCTCGGGCTCTGCCGCTGGCTGCGGCGGCGGGTCGATGTAGTCCGGCACGAACAGTTTCGGGCGCTTGTCCGCGCTGACCACCGTGGTCGTCGGGCCGGCCGTCTTGACGCCGGACGGCCGGTACGGGCCGGACACGTACAGCGCCTGGAACCGTTCCAACGTCGACGTGTCGTACTTGAGGTAGCCGCCACCGGGCCGGGACGGCAGCTCGAAGGCGTCCGGCACGCCGATCACCGCGCGCGACTCCGCCGCGGAGAACGTCTTGAGGCCGATCCGGTACGACAGGTGCGAGTCGAGCCCCCGCAGCTTGCCCTCTTCAAGCCGCTGCGTGGCGAGCAACATGTGCATCTGGAGCGACCGGCCTAGCCGTCCGATCGCGACGAACAGGTCGATGAAGTCGGGCTTCGCCGCGAGCAGTTCGGTGAACTCGTCGACCACGATGAACAACGCTGGCATCGGGTCAAGGTCCGCGCCGTTCTCCCAGGCCTTCTGGTACTCCCAGGCGTTCTTGAAGTTGCCGCCTGCCTTGAGTGCTTCCTGCCGCCGGTTCATCTCACCGGCCAGCGCGTCCTTCATGCGGTCGACCAGCGTGACCTCGTCCGCCAGGTTGGTGATGACGGCGGAGACGTGCGGCGCGCGGTCGAGCCCGAGGAACGTCGCGCCACCCTTGAAGTCGACCAGCACGAAGTTCAGCGACGTCGAGGAGTGCGTCGCCATCATCGCGAGGACGACGGTGCGCAGGAACTCCGACTTGCCGGAACCGGTCGCGCCGATGCAGAGCCCGTGCGGCCCCATGCCCTCGGCTGCGGCCTCCTTGATGTCCAGCGACACCGGCTGGCCGTGCTCACCGACGCCGAACGGCACCCGGTAACGGTCCCTGATCGGCCGGGGCCGCCACGCCTGCTGGACGTCGAACGTCATCGGGTCGCCAGGGATGCCGAGCAGCTCAAGCATGTCCGGGTTGGACAGCAGCGGCGACTCCTCTTCCTCGTCCCCGCCCGCGCTCGTGCTCATTCGGAACGGCGAGATCCGGCGGGCCAGCGACTCCATCTCGACCAGGCTGAGCTGGTCAGGGCTGCCGAACCACTCGGTGCCGCCCGCGTTCTGCGCGCCGAGCTGGGTGTCGCCGACGACCATCCGCAGCCCACGGCGGGCGGCGAGCTTGCTGAGTGAGCCCGAGACGTCGATCATCGTGACGCCCGCGATGCCCTCCTCGATGATCAGCCGCTCCTCTTTGGTGAGGTCGGCCTCGTCGAGGATGATCACGATGTGCGGGCCGTCGTTGTACGGGGCCTTGCGCTGGAATCGGGGGCGCGGGCCGAGCTCGTCCGCGAGCCATTCCTCGATCTGCTGCAGCGAGCCGGACATCATGCGGAGCTGGCCGATGCCGTCGGTGTGCGTGGGGTGCTGCGCGTGCGGCAGCCACTTCGCCCACTCCCACTGCTCCTTGGCGCGGCCCGCGCTGGCGACGGCGACCAGGACGTCTTCCGGGCTGTGCAGAGTAACCAGTTGGGCGATCATCGCCCGGGTGAACGCGCGGCACTTGTCCCGCTCGCCGCTGATGCTGATCGCGGCGAACCCGCGCACCGAGATCTGCGTCGGCAGGTCGCGGACGAGCGAGTTCGCGCGGGTGAAACGACGCAGTGCGAGGGTGGCGATCGGTTCGAGCTCTTCGATCGGGCCGGTCTGCGGCGGGACGAGCCTTGTCGCGAGCCGGTGGGAGCTCTTGCCGACGCGCAGGTGCAGGAAGTCCTTGTCGTTGGCGCGCCGCTCCCACATCCGGCGACTGGTCGCGATGGACAGCAGCGTGCGCGGATCGGGGTGCACCCACTCCAGCGCGGCGTGCTGTTCCACCATGGCCTCGCGAGCGCGCTCGCGCATCTGACCGAGATACCGCAGGTAGTCCTTGCGGTCCTCGTTCATCTCGGCCTTCTTCTGGCCACCGCCACGGCCGCCGCCCGCGAGCATGCCGACCATCGACACCATCATCATCAGCGGCATCATCAGGAACATCGGGTTGCTGAACCCGCCGCCGCCTGACTTCATGGCCGTGAACATGAACGCGACCATCCCCAGCATCGCGACGATCATCACGATCGGCAGCAGCTTCTGCACGATGCTGCCGGGGATGTTCCGTGGGATCTCCGGTGGCGGCTCCAGGTGCACTTCGCCGCCCGGCGTACGCGGCGCCTGCATGCGTGGCGCCCGCTTGAATTGCACCGTGCTCACCGAAAGACCCCTCTTCAAGTCGGCGACTCCGATCAGCGGACACGGTATCGAACCGGCGGCCGTCATGGGTGTCGGGCGCGGAAATCCTCCGGCGCACAGGCGTCACCCACCTGGGCGGTGCGGTGGGCGTGCCGAAGGTGGCCTTGGGCACGTATGCGGTACCCAAGGCCACCTTCGGCACGCCCATCGGTCGGGAACACGGCGTCGTGAGTGACGAACACGACGTCAGAAACGCGGGACACGGCGTGGAGCGCACACGTCCAGCTGGGATTTCCCGGGTATGCGATGTAGCCGGCCAGGAAGTTCGATATAAACAGCCTGGCAGTCTTTCTAGGTAGGGGGCACTTCAGGTGGCTACGAGCACCACGGTTTTCAGCCGCGTGACGGTTGTGGCGCCGCGCACAAGAATCGACGTCGCGCTCCCGGCCGACGTCGCGGTGACCGACATCCTGCCGCTCGTGGTCGAGATGGCCAACGAGCGCAGCGCGGACGGCGGATCGTCGCACGGCGGGTGGGCGCTCGCCAAGCTGGGTGACGCCCCGCTCGACCCGAGCCGGACGCTCGCGTCGCTCGGCGTCGTTGACGGTGAGCTGCTGCAACTGCGCAAGCGCAACGAGAACCCGCCACCACCACTGTTCGACGACGTCGTCGACGCCATCGCGGAGTCGAAGCCGGACAACTTCCGCCCATGGACGCCGGAGACGGCCAAGCGGGCGGGCCACATCGCGGGCGGGCTCGCGCTGGCCGTGGCTGCGGTGACGCTGTTCATGGGCGGCACGCTCTGGGGAGGCAGCGGACTCACCGCGGCCATCGTCGGCGGCATCGGCGCGATCGGCGCCGTCGCGCTCGGCGCGGTGCTCGCCCAGGCGTACAACGAGCACGAGACCGGCGTCGTCGTTGCGGCGGCTGGTGGGCTGCCGCTGGCGTTCGTCAGCGGGTTCTACACCGTGCCAGGCGTGTCGATGACGGCGAACCTGCTGCTCGGCAGCGTGTGGGTGGTGATTCTGGCCGCCGCGTCGATCATGCTCATCGGACACGGCATCTCGACGTTCATCGCGGCGGCGACGGCAGGCACGCTCGGCGCGGTCACGTTCCTGTTCGCGCTGTTCATCGACCAGGAGCCCGCCGGGTTCGCCTCGGCAGCGGCCGCCGTCTCGCTCGGCCTGATCTCCGCCTTGCCGCGCGCGACGATCCTGCTCGCGAAGCTGCCGTCGCCGGTGGTGCCGAGCAGCGCGGAAGAGCTCAAGCAGGACAGCGCGTTCCCCGACTTCGGCGTCATCGAGCGCCGCACCACGGTCGCGCACCAGTACATGACGGGCCTGCTTGTCGGCTGCGGCGCGGTCGTGGCGATCTCGGCGGTCATCGCGTCGTCGTCGGCGACCTGGTACGGCATCGCGCTCGCCGTCGCGGCGACGTTGGCGTTGCTGCTGCGCGCCCGCACGTACGCCAACGGCAGCCAGGCCATCGCGCTGCTGACCATGGGCGTGCTGGCCAGCGCGGGCATCATGACCGGCTGGACCATGACCGCGAGCTGGTCGACCCGCCTGATCTGGATCTTCGCCATCCTGATCGTGCTTGCGGCGGGCGCTCTCGTCGTCGGCGTGGTGTTCCCTCACCAGCGGTTCTCGCCGCCGCTGCGGCGCACCGTCGAGATCATCGAGGCGATCTGCATCGCCGTCGTGCTGCCGCTCGCGCTCGGCGTGCTGGGCCTCTACTCCGAGCTGCGGTCGGTCGGTTCGAGCATTCTGGGCTGACCCGCCCGCACCGGCCGGTAGGGTCGGGCTGTTCACGGATCGTCGCTGAGGGGATGTCGAGTGGGGACTGCTCGGGCAACGCGGAGAGAGTCGCGGAGGGAGCCGCGAACCGCGCCGAAGCGCGCTGGCGCCCTGGTGGCGGCTGCCCTGTTCACGACCATCGCGCCGGGGCTCAACGCCGTCGCTGTCGCGCAGGACGACTCGCGTCCGCCGTGGGCGCCCGCTGGCCAGCCGGGGCCACCGCCAGGCGACTCCGGCGGGCCGGACAAGCAGTACGTTCCACGCATCGAGTGCGTCAAGTCCAGCGTAGCGGGCCACACCACGGTCTCCGCGAACCAGATCCAGGACATCCCGTGGGGACAGGCGCACCTGCGACTCGACGAGGTACACAACTACGTCCGCGCGCACAGCAAGCACGGCAAGATCGGCGTCAACGAGCGCACCGGCAAGCCGCTCAAGGTCGCTGTGATCGACACCGGCGTCACGAATCATCCCTACCTGCAGAACCGGGTCACGGCGGGCGGTGACTACGTCCAGTCCGGCGGTCAGGGCAAGAACGGCCTGCTGGACTGCGACGGCCACGGCACGCAGGTCGCGGGCATCATCGGCGCCAGCCCGAAGAACACGGACATCGGCTTTATCGGCGTCGCGCCAGATGTCCAGATCGTCTCCATCCGGCAGTCGAGCCAGAACTTCTCCGAGAAGACCGAGGAAGAGATCAAGCAGGAGAAGGAAGCCGCCCGCGCCAAGCGAGAGGCCGCGCGTCGCAAGGCCGAGGCGCGGCAGCGCCAGCAGGAGAGCCAGCAGAAGATCGACGAACTCCAGCGCGAGCTGGAGAAGGAGCGGCAGAACGGCGACGGCGGCTCCGGCGACACCGGAGCGAGCCAAGGTGGCAGCGAGCGAACGCAGGGCAGCTCAAGCGGCGCTGGCAACCAGAAGACGCTCGCGCAGGCGATCGTGCGCGCGGTGGACAAGCACGACGTCGACGTCATCAACATGTCGGTGGACGCCTGCCGCCCCAACGTCGGCAGCACCAAGCCGGTCAGCGAGGAAGAGCGCAAGCTGCGCGCCGCGGTGCACTACGCGACGGAGCAGAACGTCGTCGTCGTGGCCGCTGCGGGGAACACGGGCGGGGCGTGCCAGCAGAACGGCGTGCCGGTCCAGGGCGACCCGCGCGTGACCGACCCGAACGAGCCGCGCACCATCGTCACCCCGCCGTGGTTCTCCGAGGACCTGCTCGCGGTCGGGGCGATCGACGCGACCGGCAGCGTCGCGGACTTCAGCATGCACGGGCCCTGGGTGAGCGTCGCCGCCCCCGGCACCGACATCATCTCGCTCGACCCGGCGCAGGGGTCATCCGCGCTGGTGAACGTGATGTTCGAGGGCGAGCAGGCAGTGCGCATCCAGGGCACCAGCTTCGCCGCGCCCTACGTGGCAGGGCTCGCCGCGCTGGTCAGGCAGCTGCACCCGGAGCTGACGGCGCGCGAGGTGATGCACCGCATCACGACAACCGCGCAGCACCCCGGCGCTGGCGACGGACACGACCCGTTCATCGGCCATGGTGTGATCAACCCGATGGCGGCGCTGACGATGACGCTGCCGGAGGAGATCGGCGCGAGGCCCGCGCAGGACGTCTCGTTGCCGTCGAGCATGCCGCCAGCGGACGACTCCGGCCGGACGCCCATGATCGTCGCGCTCGCGGGCAGCGGCGGCGGGCTCGTCGCGCTCGGCTGCACGATGTTCGCGGTGCACACGGTGCGCCGGAACCGCAATGCGGGTTAACGACTCAGGACCGGCTTCAGGCTGGCGGTCCGGCTCCCGGCGGGTGCCGGGGCGGCTCCGCCTGGCGGCGCGGCTCCGGCCTGGCCGACGCAATCCGCGCCCGGCTTGAGCGGCTAGACGAGCCGAAGGTGCCCTTGGGTACCGCATATGTACCGAAGGGCACCTTGGGCTCACCCCGCGCGCCCGGTCACCACTGCGCGATGATGTCGGGGCGAGGACGTCGGGCCGCTTGCTGGTAGGACTCCCGCAGATGCGCGATGACCTTGTCCGGTTCGGTGCGGAGCTGGGACGGCACCACGTGCACCACGACGATGCCGTGCGCCGTCATGATGTTGTGCCGCTCCAGCGTCCGGCGATAGTCGTCGGGGCCGAGGTGGTGCTCGATCGAGTCGACCTCCAGTGCGAGAGCGACGTCGTCGATCCATCCGTCAGGGCTCGGGAGGGCCAGCCCTGACGCGGTGCGCAGCCGGACGTTCCACCGCATGGGCGGAAGCCCAGCACGCGCGATGACGCGTATCGCCCGTGCCTCGGCGACGGAGCGTGCGCCCCTGGTGATCGCCGCCAGTGCAGCCCGGGGCAGTGCCGAGCCGCGGTCGGAGCCCGCTTCGAGTTCCTCGTGCAGCCTGCGAGGCATGGTGCGAGCACGCTGCACGGCTTCGGCGAGAAGCGCCTGGACGTCGCTCGGCTTGCGCATCCGCCGCGTCGCGTCAAGTACTGTTCTGGTGGCCTCCGCGATCGGGACTCCTTGCCGAGTCACGATCGGCGGCATCCGCGTGGTCCGTTCCACGAGCACGTATCCGGTGCTTATTCGCCGATACCGGTGTGGCACCAGGATGTGCACCTGCTCGGTGGCGGCGAACTTCTGCAAGCCGTGCAGCCGCGCCGCCGCGAGGCCACTGACAATCGCGTCCTTGCCCGCGTAACGCAGGGCGGCGTCGAGCGCTTGCGCCCTGGTCGGGCTGCCGTTGCGCAGCATGATCACACCGGGCAGGATGCGCTGCCAGGGACCGCCGTTGCGCACGCGCGCCCAGATCATGCGTTTGGTGACGCCAAGGGTCTCCAGTTCGGAACACGTCAGAATCTGGTGCTGCGCTGCGGCTTCGACGTCCTCCCAGTCAACATCAACTCTCCCCATCGCGACACTGTCGCGCACATCGAGCGAGTGGCAAAAACTGCGGATTCGACGTCTGTGGACAACGAGGTTTGGCTGTGGATAACCGGCTGCGGCGAGCCGAAGGTGCCCTTCGGCACCAAATATGTACCCAAGGGCACCTTGGGCTCGCCGGCACAACCCGCAGCCTGCGGTACAGGGCGCTGGGGAACTAGCCTGTCGCCTCCCCCGCGTCAGCGGTCTGGCCGTCGTAGTCGCCGGAGGTCGCCGGGAGGTCCACCGAGTCGAAGGTGCGCGCGGCGGCTTGGACGTTCAACGACTCCCCGGTCGGCAGCAGCCGCAGGATGCTTTCCGGCGCGGGCCTGCGGTCCGAGAGGCCGAGGTACGCCGCCGTCTCGGTGTCCGGGATGCCGTAGCGGAGCCCACGGTCGGACACCAGTTGGATGGGTCCTGACTCGAAGGACGCCTCGCTTGTCGCCGAGTTCACGACCGCTGCCCTGCCAGGCGGCATGTAGAAGTAGTCGACGGCGATGCCGTCCTCGTTCGCCTTGCCGACCCGCAGCCGCTCCGGGTTGCCGTCCTCGTCCTTGGGGAACGGGATCTCGTTGTTGACGTACAACGTCGTGCGCGACGCCTGGTCGTTACCCGTTCCGGTGAGTGTCCAGCCGAGACAGGTGGCCGGGCTGCCCTGGAGCGGGTCGAGCACGGTCGGGATCTGGTCCGGGTAGTCGGCCACCGGCAGCTCGTCCTCCGGCGACACGGTCGGCAGCTCGTCGAGCCGGTCGGGGGTGACCTGCGGGATCGTCGGGTCGGTCGAGTGCTCGTGCCGGAGCAGCGTGGCGACAGCCTCGGTGACCTGCTGCTTCCCGTTGTTCAGCACGACGTAGTAGTCGATGGTGCCACCGGCCTGCTGCACGGCAAAGACATCGCCGACAACGGCGGACCTGCCGTCGAGGTCGAACGACACCGGGTCGCCCAGCCCGTCGGGAACCGGCGGTTCAAGCGGGTCGACCTCGGGAATCGCGTTCGTCAGACCGAGTGACATCGGCCGGGGCGTGTGGCGGTCGAGCTTCAGCGCCTCGGTGACGGAGTCCTCGTCCGGCACCTTGGCCAGCACGATGTCCGACTTCCGGTTCGGGTTCTCCTCGGGCCGGTAGATGAGGTAACGCTCGCCGTTCAGGCGCTCGACGTAGATCGCCTCGTTCTTCTTCAACGGCGTGCCAAGCTGCGATCCGGGGAGCCCGGCGAGAACTGCGGTCTGCTGCGTCTCCTCGGCCTTCTCCAGCCGCACGCTTTCACTGAACCGCTCGTCGAGCGGCAGGTAGTGACACACCGCCCAGTCGTTCGAGATGCGCTGCTCGTCGTTCGGCAGCAGCGGAGGGCCGCCCGGAATTCCCTGCATCCTGCCGCGCGGGATGTCCTTGAGGTTGTCGTCGGAGACCAGCACTGGCTCCTCCGGCTCGGCGGGCGCGCCGCCTTGTGCCTGGGATTGCCTGCTCATCAGAATGAGCCGCGCCGACGCCAAATTGAACGTCGGAATGAGCATTTCCTCCGGATCGGCGACTTTTACATACATTTGCCCGGATTCTTGGCCGATCACGATGCCGTCCGATGGCGGCTGCGCGGCGGGTTTGAGGATGCCGAAGATCATGAACCCGAGCAGGCCGACAGCGGCGAGGATCACACCGACGACGGTCGCCCTGGTGTGGGTGCGCAGCGGGTCATGGAGCATCACCGCGTCCTTGCGCACCAGCGCGGAGTTCATCCGCCTTACTTCGAACCGATACGCCTGGACTTCGGTTTTCCTCGTTGGCTTTGATGGCATTCCAGACCCACACGCCTCCCAGTCGCGGTACGGTTCGCAGGATAGCCGCAGTCGAACCGTCAAGTGGTGGCTTTCTACCAATTCCCGATAGGGTTCACATGCCCGGGACCGGGTAGCGTGCCGGTGCAGGACGTACGAGGGGAAGAGACACAAGCGGATGTCCGTAAGCACTCCGCCACGCCCGGGCGGGCGTGGTCAACGACCACAACAGCCAGGGGGAAACCCGCCCGGACCGCCAGCAAACCCACCTGGCCGGGGGACGCCCCCTGGTGGGAACCCACGCCCCTCGGACCCGGCCGCGCCGGGCCGTCCCAGTACGCCGGCTCCCCCGGCACGTCCCGGCCCCGGTGGTCCAGGTAGGCCCGCGGGCCCCGGCCGTCCCGGTGCGCCCAGTGCGCCCGGTGCGCCCGGTGCGCCTGGACGTCCCAGTGCGCCTGGTGGGCCGTCGGCGCCTCCGGCGCGGCAGACGCCGCCGCAGCGTCCCGGTCCGCCGGGAGGCCCAGGTGGTCCCGGTGGGCCTGGTGGACGTCCCGGCGGTGGTCCGGGAGGCCCGGGTGGTCCCGGTGGGCCTGGTGGCGGGGGCCCCGGAGGCCCGGGTGGTCCCGGTGGGCCTGGTGGCCCTGGTGGGCCCGGCGGCGGTCAGCCGTCCGGCCAACCCGGCCCGAACCAACCCTCCCCGTTAACGGCCACCGCGACGAAGACGGCCCCAGCGGCGCGGCGACGCGGCGGCACCATGAGCCTGCTCGGCCTGCCGATGCTCAACCTTGTCATCATCGAGGTCGGCTTCGCCCTCGGCATCGTCGCGATCGCGGTGATGCGCAACATGGTCGCGGTCGGCGTCGCGGGCGGCATCGTCGCCGTCGCCGTGCTGGTCGCGATCCTGCGGTTCAGGGGCCAGTGGTTCACCCAGTGGGCCGCGCTCGAACTGCGCTACCTGATGCGCTCGCACGACAATCCGCGTCCGCCGGTCGCCCGCGCCAGCCTCGAAGACCTCAAGGACGAGGACGCCATCATCGGCGACGAGGACCCCAGGGTGAACGTGCTCCGCGCCGCGATCCCGAAGCTGGTCGTCGCGCAGAGCATGGACCACGACCGGCAGCCGGTCGGCCTCGCGTGGGACGACGGCTGCTGGACGGCCGTGCTCATGGTGGAGCCGAGCCCCGCGCTGATCTCCGCCGCGAGCGACGCCCCGCCGTTGCCGCTGTCTGCGCTCGCGCCGTGCCTGGAGGACAGGGGCGTCGTCCTCGACTCCATCCAGGTCATCTGGCACACCTACCCGGGCAGCGCCGCGTTGCCCGCCGACTCCCCCGCGCTCAACTCGTACCTTGAGGTGCTTGGCCCGCTGCCCGCCGCAGCGCGACGGACGACGTGGATCGCGGTGCGGCTCGACCCGCTGCGGTGTCCGGCTGCGGTCCGGGAACGCGGTGGCGGCGTCGTCGGCGCGCACCGGGCGTTGATCGGCGCGCTGTCCCGCGTGCGCAACGCGCTGGAGTCCAACGGCGTCAACACCCGCCCGCTCGACCCGGACGAGCTACTCCGCGCTGGCGTGAGCGCCTGCGAGCTGAACCCGGCCGTCGCGGCGGGCGAAGGTGTCACGCTGACCGAGCACAAGAACTACGTGACCGCAGCCGGTGTCCGCCACACCAGCTACGCCATCACCAAATGGCCGAAGGGCAAGGTCACGACGACGCTCAATGCGCTCACCAGCGTGCGCACGCTGTCAGCGACGATCGCCATGTCGATCACCCCTGCGGTGGATGACGGCGAGGTCGGACTGCGTGGCGTCGTGCGGGTCAGCGCCCGCAACGAGCAGGAACTGGAGGCGGCGGACAAGCGGCTCGACACCATCGCCGACCGGGCTGGCATCGCGCTGACGCCGTTGCGCGGGCTCCAGGTGGACGGGCTGTCCGCGACGTTGCCGTTGGGAGGAACGACATGAGGACTGCTTGCAGGTCCGAATCATCGGACGCGAGGAGGCCGCATGAGCTCGCGGGTGCGTGACACGACGGGCCAGGGTGGCGTCGCGCCCGAGTTCACCGTCGACCCGAGCCTGCTCGACGCGATCAGCCCCTCGGGCGACCGGGGCGGGATCGTGCTCGGCTCAAGTAGCAACGGCGAGCCGCTGACTGTCTCCGCGCTCCGCGCAGAGCCGACCAGGATCGTGCTGGCTGGCGGGCTGTACCTGGCGCGGCAGTTCGCGCTGCGCGCCATGGCCGTCGGCGCGTGGGTGGTGATCGCGACCGGGCGTGAGCAGGCGTGGCACGCGGTGCAGCGTTCCGCGGGGATGGGACCGGACGGCAGGCCGTCGCCGCACGTGCAGATCCGCAGGCTGTCGCCGGTGGAGCTGCCCCGCGCGTCGGAGAACGCACCGCTTGTCGTCGTCCACGACGGCGGGCCGACGCCGCAGGACCTCTTCCCGCCGCGCGCGCAGTGGCACACCACGGTGTACCTGCTGCCGTACCTGCACCCGCAGGCGTCCACCATCGCGAACGCCGCCGACCTGGTGCTGATGCAGCGGCTGCCCGCCGGGCAGGCGGAGCTGGCTGGGCGGATCTGGAACCTGCCGCAGCAGATGACGCACCAGCTAACGACGTTGCAGGACGACCAGGTCATCGCGCTGGGGCGGAACCTGTGGCAGCCGATCCGGCTGGTGACAACGGCGAAGGAACAGCAGATCCTGGGGCCGGTGCGCCGGGGCGACTAGCCAAGCTCGGTGTGGTCGCGGACCTTGCGGGTCCGCTCAGCGCGGTCGGCGAGTTCCTCGTCCGGCGGATAGTCGACGCCGACGAGGCACAGCCCGTGCGCCGGGGCGACCGCGCTGCCCCGGACGCCGCCCAGCAGCAGCTCCGCTGGCCACTGCTGGTTCCTGCGGCCGTCGCCGACGTGCAGGATCTCGCCGACGAGGCTGCGCACCATGGAGTGGCAGAACGCGTCAGCGGAGACGTACGCCCGCACGAGGTGCTGCTCGACGCGCTCCCACTCCAGCCGTTGCAGCTCGCGGATGGTGGTCGCGCCTTCGCGCTGCTTGCAGTACGCCTTGAAGTCGTTGAGGCCGAGCAGCGCCTCGGACGCGGCGTTCATGCGCTCGACGTCGACGGCGCGGCCCCAGGCCAGGGTGTCGTTGCGGCGTAGCGGATCGACGCCCCACGGCGCGTCGGACACCTGGTACACGTAATGCCTGCGCACGGCGGAGAACCGGGCGTCGAACCCGGCGGGGGCGACGCGGGCGCGCAGCACGCGGACGTCGGGCGGCAGGTAGCGGTTCCAGCGGTGCCGCATCCGGTCCAGGTCGGGAACGCCGTGGACGTCCACCGGCAGGCGGGTCGCCGCGCCCTCGGCATACGGGACGACGTCGACGTGCACGACCTGCCCGGTCGCGTGCACCCCGGCGTCGGTGCGACCGGCCACGACGATCGAGTGCGGCACCTCGACGCCGGGTGGTTGCCGCGCGAACGCCGCTTCCAGCACGCCCTGGACGGTCCTGCGCCCCGGCTGCTTGGCCCACCCGGAGAAGTCGGTGCCGTCGTAGGAGACGTCGACGCGCAGACGAACGAGCCCGCCCTCCCCAGCGGGAGTGGCGGGCTCGTTCGTTGGTTGCTCGGGCCTCAGGACTCGTCCTCCGAGGAGGTCTCCGTGTCCTCGTCCTTGGCCTCGCGCTGCGACGGCGGCAGCTGGAAGCCAGCGGCCTCCGCGGCCTCCTCGCTGGCGAACCAGACCTCGGCCGTGGTGCGCTCGTAGTGCGAGCTGCCGGGGACGTGGTACAGCTTCGAGCTGGCGTTGCCCTTGATCGGGAAGCCCTCGGGCTGTGAGCCGTCCTCCAGCGGGCCGTGGCTGCCCTCGCCGAACGGCGCCTCGGTGGCCTCAGCCGTCTCGGCCTCGGTCGCGTCAGCGCTGGCGGGGGCCTCTGCCTCGTGGGCATCCACCGGCTTGGGCTCGTCCGTGCTGGTGCCTCCAGCGCCGGCGGGCGCGGCAGCGAACTTCGTCTTCCGCGCGGCCTCGGCCTCGGCGGTGACCGTCTTCTCCGACACCAGCTCGATGACGGCCATCGGCGCGTTGTCACCCTTGCGCGGCAGCGTCTTGGTGATGCGCAGGTAGCCGCCGTTGCGGTCGGAGTAGAACGGGCCGATCTCGGCCATCAGGCGGTGCACGACGTCCTTGTTGCGGATGACCCGCTGGATCTGACGCCGGTTGTGCAGGTCACCGCGCTTGGCCTTGGTGATCAGCTTCTCGGCCAGCGGGCGCACCCGCTTCGCCTTTGTCTCGGTCGTCGTGATCCTGCCGTGCTCGAAGAGCGACGTGGCCAGGTTGGCCAGCATCAACCGTTCGTGCGACGGCGAACCGCCGAGGCGTGGGCCCTTGGTTGGCGTGGGCATTACAGCTGCTCCGTCTCTGCGTAATCCTGACCGTCGTCGCCGAGGTCACTGCCGTTGTCCGACAACCCGCCGACCGTGGGCTCCGCCGACCAGCCTTCGCCCTCGTAGCTGGCGGCGGCAGCGGTCGGGTCGAACCCGGGCGGGCTGTCCTTGAGGGTGAGGCCGAGGCCGACGAGCTTCATCTTGACCTCGTCGATCGACTT
>WHTY01000168.1 GCA_009377475.1 Actinophytocola sp. | reverse complement strand
CTCGCCGAATCCGGTGATGATCGAGTCCAAGGTGTCGGAAGCGGGTGATCCGGCGACGAAGCCGGTCACGAGCGCCGCGAGCAGCAGCGCGACGAACGCATCGAGCCGGGTACGCAGCACGATCACGATGATCGCCGCGATACCCAGCCCGAGTGCGGCTAAGAGCTGGAGATCCACGCCAAAGCCTCCTCAAGTGCCGGGTGTGCCGCCGGTCACGGCGACCGGCTCATCCTGCACCAGCAGACATGCGCGAATCAACTACTTAGCCACCCAAACTTGAGCAGATCGAGCAACTTGACGTGCCACCGGGACCGCTGACACTACGGTGGGCGATGTCGTCGAGCACGCGGGCCACGGCCTCGACCCGGCGAGCTGACTCACGCGCGCGGGGAGTACTCGACGTAGAGCGGTGTCGCGACAATCTCTGGTCGTCCGGAATATCCGTGGACAACTTCCAGCACGCGCGCATGCCCATGCAGGACGACCGGTGCTGATGCCCTGCACGCCCATTCGTCCGACCGCGAGTCATCCGTGACATCGATCCATAGCGTCTTGAGTGCGTAGGCCAAGTCACGCTGGAGTGCGTGAGGGTCCCCGCCCCGTGAGGAGGCCGGTGCGACGAACTCCGACGTCGCCGCCTCGTCCGGCAGCGCGGCGAGTTGTCGCGCGTACGCGCGAAGTCCGCTCATGTAGAAGTACCCGACCGGCCCCGAGGGCTGTTCCGCGTCCTGTCGGCGATCCAGAACGTGTGCCGCCGAGCCGATCAGCGCGAAGTGCGGCCTCTCCAGCGCGGCGAAGTACACCAGGCCGTGCACTGGCTGGTCGTACTCGGAGCCAGGCCACGCATCGCCGTAGCGGAATTCTTCGTCGAACTGGATCCAGTCGCCAGGGCGGACATCGTCGGCCGTCCGCCACCGGGACGGCCGCTCGTGTTCGATCATGTCGATCACGGCGTCCAATGACGCGACCCAATTGTGGTTCTCCTGGCCAGGCAGAATCGCCTTGAGGGACGCGAATCCTACGGTGAGTCCGGCCTCGATGCCGAGCCGACGGCGGATTCGACCGGGAAGCTGCGGCACCAGCGCCCGCAGCTTGCTTTCGGACAGATACAAGAGATCACGCATACTCTCCCACCCTCCTGCCCCCACGCGGACGTGTGGACGCCCAGGTTATCGGACGCGGAAAACCGAGGGGATGGGAGCAATCTCGATGATCGCGAAGGGGCCGGGCGTGCTCAGTTTCTGGACACGGCCGCGCGCAGTTCGTCGCGCGTGGGATAGGACGCCTGCGCTCCGGTATGGCCGACGCTGTGCGCGCTGACGCGGACGGCCCACCGCGCGGCGTTGGACAGCGTGTCGCCCTGGCTGAGTCGCCACGCCAGCGTCCCGGCGAACGCATCACCGGCGCCCGTGGTGTCGACGACGTCTGCGGGCAGGCCGGGCACGTGTTCGGCCTGGTCGGCGTCGGCGAGCGCCGCGCCGTTCGCGCCGAGGGTCACCACCGCGGATCGCGCGCCGAGCCGGCACAGCGCACTGGCTTGGTCGACGCCGGGTTCGGCGGTGATGCCGTTGTCGCGCAGGACGTCGTGCGCTTCGTGCTCGTTGACGATCAGCGGGTCGGCGAGCGCCAGCACGTCGGCGGGAACGTCGAGGACGGGGGAGAGGTTGAGGACGATCCGCGCGGCGTCGGTGTTGGCGCCGACGGCGTGGGCGGCGGCGATGACGGTGGCCAGCGGGATCTCGAGCACCAGCGACACCACGCGCGCCGACGCGAGCAGCTGGCGCGCCGCGTCGATGTCGCCGTCGTCAAGGCACGCGTTCGCGCCAGCGACGACGACGATGGCGTTCTCCCCGCTGTCGGCGACCGTGACGAGCGCGGTTCCGGTCGGCGCTCGCGGGTCGCTGCCGGTGTGGCTGGTGTCGACGCCGTCGGCGTGCAGCGAGCGGAGCAGGTCGTCGGCGTGCGCGTCGTCGCCCACCCGGCCGACCAGTGCGGTGCGGGCGCCGAGCCGGGCCGCCGCGACGGCCTGGTTAGCGCCTTTGCCGCCCGGCGTCGACGTCAGTGCCGAGGCGGACACGGTCTGACCGGGCAGCGGGTGGTGTCGCACCCGGGCGGTGAGATCGACGTTCAGCGAACCCACGACGACGACGTCGACGGTGTTCTCGGGGGAAGCGGTGTCCTCGGGGGAAGCTGGCATCGGGGCTCCTGTTCTCGTCACGCGATGTCGATGGTCCGGCTCGGCACGCCGCCAAGCCGCTGGACCAGCCGCTCCGGGAACGTGCCTTCGGTGCGCAGCGCCACCCGCACGCCGGGGCCGCCACTGCCGTCCCTGCCGGGGCGACCGGCGACGGTCCTGCCGCGTTCCTGCCCGTCGCTGGTGTCCACGTCCACCGGCACGATAGGTGCCAGCTCCGGGGACACCTCACCGACCGCGATCGCGGCGGCGAGTGGGTCATGACAGGCGGCGCGCGGGGAACCGAACACGTTGCGCTGGTAGACGTCGAGGTAGTGCGCCAGGATGTTGGCCGCGAACCGGGACGTCGGCGTGGTCGCCGCCAGTAGGCGGAGCCGGTGTTCCTCGGTGAGCAGCTCGGTCATGGTGACGTCGAGCGGAACCAGCGTCACGTCCCAGCCCGCCCGGAGGACCAGCCGCGCGGCCTCCGGGTCGTTGGCGACGTTGGCCTCGGCCCACGGCGTGACGTTGCCGGGGTGGTTGACGGCGCCGCCCATGATTGTCACGTGGCTGACCAGCTCGGGAAGCTCCGGATCGAGCCGCAGGGCGGTCGCGAGGTTGGTGAGCGGCCCGACCGCCAGCAGCCGCAGCCGCCCTGGGTTCTCCCTGGCCAGCCGCACGATCAGCTCGGCGGCAGGTTCGGTCACCGGCGCGCCCGCGGGTGTGGGGAGCCCGGTGTTGCCGAGGCCGTCGTCACCGTGGACGTGCGGCGCGAGCCGAGCCGTCCCGCGCAGGCTGCTGGCCGCGCCCACCGCCGTCGGGATGTCGGGACGTCCCGCGAGTTCGAGTACCCGCAGTGTGTTCGCGGCCGCGGTGTCGGCGCTGGTGTTGCCGAAAACCGTGGTGATCGCACGGAGATCGATGCCGGGATCGGCGAGCAGATACAACAGGGCGAGCGCGTCGTCGATGCCGGTGTCGCAGTCGACGATCAGCGGGTCGTTCGATGTCATGGGTGTCCTTCGTGATGGCCGGGGCGCCGGGTCAGCGGGACTGCCAGATGGCGATGCTCGGGGCGCCGCTCGGCAGCACGTACTTCGCGGCGAGCAGCGGCGTCTGCTCGACCGAGACGACCTGGGTGACGAGCACGACCGGGGTGTCGGATGAGCGTCCGAACGTGGTGCCGCGGCGTTTGCCGAGCACCGTCGCGGTCACGGTGCTCGCGCCGGTCAGCGGCAGGTACGGGCCGGCGGTGGCGAGGGTGTGCAGCATGGTGTGGGGCAGCGGTTCGCCCCGGGTCAAAATCGCTGGCAGTGCAGGGTCGATGTCGACGAGCGCGTCATCCGGGACGGACCACTCCTCGGCGAGACATGCCGGGACCCCGTCGACGTCGATGACGCTCTCCCAGAACCGCACCTCGCAGCTCGCGGGGACGGGTAGGTGCTGCATCACGAGGTCGGTCGGCTCCTCGAGGACGCGGGTGAGTGGCCGGACCTTGGCGCTGTCGCCGAGCAGCGCCTCCATGGGCTGTAGCCGTTCGAAGCCACGGCGCGGGAGGCGGTCGCTGACGGTGCGCCCGACGCCCCGCCGGACCGTGATGACGCCGTCCTCTTGCAGCAGGATCAGCGCCTCCCGCAACGCGGGCCTGCTCACGCCGAGCGTCTCGGCGAGTTCGGGTTCGGACGGCAACGTCGAACCGGGTGGGTAGCCGCCGTCCTTGACCGCGTTGACGATCCGCTCGTAGAGCGTGACGACAGGCCGTCGCTGCGGTCGTCTCGGCACCACGGTGCGCTCCCTCCGGAGTCGGTCGATGTCAGACAAGCTAGCGCCACCGACGGTGGCCGTCAACAGCCCGCAACGTCGATGATCGGCGGCATTCCGACTGAAACGGCTGGCAGACCCCTTGACTTGACCGGTGTTGAGGAGTAGACCCTGCACTCAACACAACCGCAGTTGTCAGACATGTGTGCTCGGTGTGCTCGACCACCGACCACACCTCGCCGACCGGGAGGTAGCCCGTGCCAGAAGCGCCAACCCTCGACCAGATCCAGCGAGCGCCGAAGGTGCTACTGCACGACCACCTCGACGGCGGCCTGCGACCGGCGACCGTGCTGGAGCTGGCGGAACAGACCGGCTACGACGCACTGCCGGAGTCCGACGTCGACGGGATGGCGGCGTGGTTCGCCGCCGCGGGAGCCGGGTCGCTCGAGGAGTACCTGCGTCGCTTCTCGCACACCGTCGGCATTATGCAGACCGCCGACGCGATCAGCCGGGTGTCCGCCGAATGCGCCGAGGATCTCGCGGCCGATGGCGTGGTGTACGCCGAGGTCAGGTACGCGCCGGAGCTGAGCACGCAAGGCGGTCTCAGTCTCGACGAGGTCGTCGAGGCCATCCTCGACGGCTTCCGCATCGGGACGAAACGCGCGGCGCAAGCTGGCAGGCGCATCCGCATGGGCCTGTTGCTGTGCGCGATGCGGCAGGAGACAAGGGCGCGGGAGATCGCGGAGCTCGTTGTGCGCTACCGCGACTCCGGTGTGGTCGGTTTCGACATCGCCGGCCCGGAGGCAGGTTTCCCGCCGACCCGCTTCCTTGACTCGTTCGAGTACCTGCGGCGCGCGAACTGTCACTTCACCATCCACGCGGGTGAGGGCTTCGGACTGCCGTCTATCTGGGAAGCCATCCAGTGGTGCGGCGCCGCTCGGCTGGGCCACGGCGTCCGCATCGTCGACGACATCGACGTGGCCGAGGACGGCACCGCCAAGCTCGGCAGGCTGGCCTCGTTCGTGCGGGACCGACGCATCCCACTCGAAATGTGCCCGACGTCCAATGTGCACACCGGCACGGTCGGCTCCATCGCCGAGCACCCGATCGGCCTGCTCCGGCGGCTGTACTTCCGGGTCACCGTCAACACCGACAACCGGCTGATCAGCCAGACGTCGATGACGGAGGAGTTCCACCGCCTCGCGGCCGAGTTCGGCTATGGCCTCGACGACATGCAGTGGTTCACGGTGAACGCGATGAAGTCGGCTTTCATCCCGTTCGACCAGCGGCTCGCCCTGATCAACGAGGTCATCAAACCTGGCTACGCTGCGCTGCGCTCGGAAACCCTGTTCGGCCCGGTCGCCGACACCATCGTGGCGAGATGGAACGGGGGCGCTAGCGCGACGTCGTCCGATCACGCGAGGGGAGCGGGCCAATGACGGTGTTATGGGGTATCGGCGGGATGCTCGCGCTGCTGGCGATGGCGTTCGCGCTGTCGACCAACCGTTGCGCGATCCGCCCGCGCACCATTCTCGGTGCGCTGGCGATCCAGTTCGGATTCGGCGTGCTTGTCCTGTACTGGGACGTCGGCCAGCGCATGCTCGCCGCGGCATCGAACCTGGTGAAGTCGGTGATCGCGACGTCGAACGAGGGCATCGACTTCCTCTTCGGGCCGATCCTGCCGGACAACGAGATGGTATTCGCCTTCCAGGTACTGCCGATCGTCGTCTTCGTCGCGGCACTCTCGGCGGTGCTGTACCACCTCCGCATTCTGCAGTGGGTGGTCCATGTCATCGGCGGAGCGTTGCGGTACGTCCTCGGCACGAGCCGAGCGGAGTCACTCGCCGCCAGCACGAACGTCTTTCTCGGCCAGACCGAGTCCCCGCTGATCGTCCGGCCTTACCTCGCGCGGATGACCCGCTCGGAGTTCTTCGCGGTCATGGTGTGCGGACTGTCCACAGTGGCCGGAACCGTGCTCGTCGGGTACTCGATGCTTGGCGCCCGGCTGGACTACTTGATCGCAGCCGCCTTCATGGCCGCGCCAGGTGGCCTGCTCATGGCCAAGATCATCATTCCCGAGACGGAGTACGAGCCGGTGCGGGAGGGATCCGAACCCGCCACGGCCGCGGTGCACACCGAAGCCGAGCGCGCCACGGCTGCGGTGCCCGCGCATGCCGGAGCGGCCCCACCGCCGGAGCACGACGCGCCAGGTGCCGCGTCGGCGGGTGGTCTTGGCCGGGATGACTCGGGCACCCGAGACGACGCCGGGGACGGCACTGCGGACAACGCCGGGGACGGCACTGCGGACGGCACTGCGGACACTCCGAATCGGAACGTCATCGACGCCGCCGCCAACGGGGCGGCCGACGGTCTCAAGCTCGCACTCAACATCGGTGCGATGCTCCTCGCGTTCATTTCCCTGATCGCGCTGCTCAACCTGATCGTCGGCGCGGTCGGTGGGCTGTTCGGTCTGCACGAACTGAGCATCCAGCAGATCCTTGGCTATGTGTTCGCGCCGGTGGTGTTCCTTATCGGGGTGCCATGGGAGGAAGCGACCGGTGCCGGTGGCTACCTCGGGCAGAAGCTGATCCTCAACGAGTTCGTCGCCTTCGCCGACTTCGGCCCGCACGCTGCCGAGTATTCCGACAGGACCGCGACGATCACGACGTTCGCGCTCACCGGCTTCGCCAACCTCGGTTCGCTGGCGATCCTGCTCGGCGGGCTCGGCAGCCTGGTGCCGCAACGTCGCCCGGAAATCGCTCAGCTGGGCATCCGCGCGATCTTGGCCGGCACCCTCGCCAACCTGATGAGCGCGGCGATCGCGGGAGTTCTCATCGGCTAGCCGCTGCCGAGCTGGGTGATGGTTCGCGGGGATTGTGCGGATGCATGTGCAGACAAAGTTCTACGGAAGTGCTACGGAAGTTCTACACCAAACACTAGAACACCCGTTCGACGCTGGTGTACTATTGGGTGCATGAGCAGCGTAAACACCTCGCTCCCCACGCCTGGCCCGCTGGGCTGGTGGCAGGCCCCGGATGCCGATCTGGCT
>WHTY01000172.1 GCA_009377475.1 Actinophytocola sp. | reverse complement strand
GCTAGACGTCCCTCGCGTGGGCCACCGGGAAGTCCGCCAGCGCGCTGTAGACGTCCCGCGCTGCCGGCGGCCAGGCGCGGGCCAGGCGCGAGGCAGGCGCGGCCAGGCGCGAGGTGGCCGGGCGCCGGGGCGCGCTAGAAGCTGTCCCGGTAGCGGTCCAGGGCCTCCCGGATCCGGTCGTCGTCCCGGTTCGCGGCTGGCAGCAGGACCTCCTGCACGATGTCGGTCACTTCCGCGACGCGTCGGCTGAGCTGCCGTTCCAGCCGCAGCTCCGTCTCCAGGCGCTCGACGCGGTCGTTGAGCGCCCGGATCTGACGTTCGGCCGCCGCGAGTCGGCGGCGCTCCAGTTTCGCGACCCGCTGCCGCAGCGCTCGCGTGCGGTTGGTGGCGGCGGTCGCGCGCTCCTGCGCCTGTCGCACCTGCGCGCGCAGGCGTGGGACGTCGGAGATCGACGCCATCACGGTCGGCGCCAGCCGTCGGGCGATGCGGCGAGCGGCCTGCCTGATCACTGGCTCCACC
The DNA here is from genome assembly GCA_009377475.1 of Actinophytocola sp. Classification (GTDB taxonomy): domain Bacteria; phylum Actinomycetota; class Actinomycetes; order Mycobacteriales; family Pseudonocardiaceae; genus Haloechinothrix_A. The sequence continues at coordinate 5,931 of WHTY01000172.1, read as the reverse complement.
TCACGGCGAGTCGGCACACGTGCGGGTCCTCGTCCTTGTAGACGGCCAAACCGTGGCCTTCCTCGCGGTATTCGATGTGTCCGCCGCAGGACTCGATTTCGTCGACCACGACGTCGGGCTCAAGGAAACGCCGGAAGTGCTCGCCGAAGGCGTGCTCGGCGCCCTCGTCCTTGCCGGTGCGGAACTCGAGATAGAACAGCCCACCCGCTCGCAGCGCCATCTGGGCGAGTCGCCACAGGTTCTGACGGCCGTCGTCTTCCAGCGCGTGCACCAGAAACCGGCCGTACAGGGTGAGCGGCGTCCCGTCCTGCGCCAGCCGGGCGCCCATGGCCAGGACCTGCCGTAGCTCGTAGAGGTTGAAAACCTCGAAGTCCGCCGACAAGCCCGCCTCACGAGCGGCCTCGCGAGCGTGTTTCACGGCGGAGTGCGCGTATTCGAGCCCTTGGACCTGGTAACCAAGGCGCGCGAACCACAGCGCGTCTCGACCGGTGCCGAAGCCGATCTCCACCAGCGGGTGCGACGGCGACTCGCGTTCGTGCACCCACTGCGCGAAGGCGGAAGGCTCGTCCGGGACGGCCGCGCTGTTCTGGCTGCTGTAGAACTGCTCCCAGTGGTGAAGTTGTTTTCGCAATCCGCGTACCCATCCTGTGAGGCGTTGACGTGTCGACCGGGGTGGTTGAAAGGTGAACGACGGATCCGGCACTCGCCAGCTCTCGCCGTACGTCGCTTCGAGCAGGGCTTCCGGGTCGGCTGGCCCCGGCAGTTGCCGACCGTGCAGGGTGATCTCGCCCGGCGGCAGGAGCGTCGAGTGCGGCAACGGGGCCTTGACGGCGGGAAGCAGGTAGAAGTCGCCGTCGACGATGAAGCCAGCGAAGACGTCGATGGCACGGGTGTCGCCGTCCGCGTCGGTGAACAGCGTCTTGAAGCTCGCCGCGGACAGCGTGCTGATCGTGTAGCCGCGGCGACGGAGCACCCGCTGCATGCGGAACGACTCCCTGGCGACGTCGAGCGGATGCGTGTGGTCGCTGAGGTACGCGAGGTCGGCGTCGCTGTCGTGCCCGATGAGCGTGCCTTCTCGCACCGCGCCCAGCAGCGCGCCGAAGGCGACGAACGCGTGGATGCCGCACTCCTCGCGGAGGTCCCGCAGCAGTGTCTCGACGTTGTCGAGGAGGGAGTCGACCATCGCCGCGCTGCCCGTGTCGAACGCTCGCTGCAGGTGACCGTTCTTGTCAAGGGACAGCGGCTGACCGGCGTCGTCGACGATGCGGACCTCGCCGTCCCCCGCGCCGAACCAGTGGTCCTTGTCCAGCAGCACCCGCTCGCCGATGTGCTCGCGGATGGTGATCCTGGCATGCCCGTCGAGATACGGCCGCAGCGCGGGCGGCCACGGGATGTGGCGCGACTGGCTCTTCGCGGCTCGGCGAGAAGGTGGCGAGATCGACCACACCCACTGCCCGCCGATACAGACGTCGAGGACCGTGTCCCAGTCGCTTGGCACGCGCAGTGCGTCGTCATCAATGAAGGGCGCCTCACCGGAGGATCCCCCCGTCACGGGCTCCGTCATAATGCCGCCGGACGCTACCAAGCGTTCATAATCGGTTCAAGCGGCGGGTGTTGACACTGCACGGATTGTCTGGTTGGGGCGGTAAGGCGTTACAAACTCTCGCGGTACTTGTCCAGCACCTCCCGGAGCCGGTCGTCGTCGCGGTTCGCCGTTGGCAGCAGGACCTCCTGCACGACGTCGGTCACCTCCGCGACGTGCCGGTTGAGCCGCCGCGCCTCTTGCACCTCGGCTTCCAGGGATGCGACGCGCCGCTGGAGGGCGCTGATCTGCTCCGCGGCGGCCGTGGGTCGAGCTTTCTCGATCTTCTCGACGCGGTTTTCCAGCGCCCGGATTCGCTCGCTGGCCGTGGTCGCGCGGTGATGAGCCTCCTGGGCCTGTGTGCGCACGCGGGGCAGGGTGCCGAGCGAGTCCATCACGGTGGGCGCCAGCCGTTCGGCGAGGCGACGCCCACTGGCCCTGAGCCGCCTGATCACCGGTCCCACCTCACGACGAGGCGGCATACGTGCGGGTCCTCGTTCTTGTAGACCGCGAGGCCATGGTCTTCTTCCCGGTATTCGATGTGTCCGCCGCGGGCTTCGATTTCGTCAACCACGGCGTCGGGGTCGAGGAATTTCCGGAAATGCTCGCCGAAGACGTGTTCCGCTTTGGCGTCCTTGCCGGTGCGGAACTCGAGATACAGGCGCCCGCCCGCTCTCAGTGCCATTTCGGCGATCCGCCAGAGATTATGACGGCCGTCGTCTTCCATCGCGTGCAGCAGAAAGCGGCCATACAGGGTGAGTGGCGTGCCGTCCTGTGCGAGTTGAGAGCCGGTGGCCAGGACCTGCCGCAGTTCGTACAGGTTGAGGACGTCGAACTCTGCGGGCAAGTCTTCGTTGCTGGCGGCTTCGATGGCGTGGTTCACGGCGGAGCGGGCGTATTCGAGCCCGCGCACCTGGTAGCCAAGGCGTGCGAACCACAGCGCGTCTCGCGCGGTGCCGAAGCCGATCTCCACGAGGGGGCGCTCCGCCGACTCACGTTCGTTTACCCATTGCGCGAAGGCGGACGGCTCGTCCGGGACTGCCGCACTCTTTTGGCCGCTGTAGAACGACTCCCAATAGCGAAGGTGCTCTCTCAATCCACGCATCCATCCTGTGAGGCGTCGAGTTGTCGACGGAGGGGGTTGGAATTTGAATGACGGGTCCGGCACTCGCCAGCTCTTCCCGTATGTCACTTCGAGAAGGGCTTCCGGGTCGGCTGGCGCCGGTAGTTGCCTGCCGTGCAGGGTCACCGTGCTCAGGGGGAGGATTGCCGAACGGGGCAACGGCGCCCTGACCGTTGGCATCAGATGGAACTGGTCATCGACCATGAAGCCGCCGAAGACGTCGATGCCACGAATCCCGCCGTCGGCGTCTCTCATCAGTACTTTCAACGTCGCCGCCGAGAAACGGCGAAGTCGGTAGCCACGTCGGCTCAGGACCCGTTGCATGTGGAACGATTCCCTGGCCACGTCGAGTGGATGCGTGTAGGCGCTGAGATATCCGACGTCAGCGTCGCAGTCGTGGCCAATGAGTTTGCCCTCGCGGACCGCGCCAAGAAGTCCGCCGAAGGCGAGGAACGCGTCGATCCCACACTCTTCGCGGAGGTCTTTCAGCAGCGTTTCGACGCCGTCGAGCAGGGAGTCCACCACCGCGGTGCTGCCGGTGCCGAACATGCGCTGCAACCGGCCGCCCTTGTCGACGGCTAACGGATCACCGGCCGCATTGACGACGTCGACTTCCCCTTCACCGGTGCCGAAGCAGTGTTCTTGTTCCAACAGAACACGAGAACTGACGTGCTCCCGGATGGCGACCCGCGCCCTGCCATTCAGATAAGGCCGCAGCGCCGAGGGCCACGGGACGCGGCGCAGGTCGCCTGCGGCGTCCTCGCACTGGGGTGCTGGGGAGATCGACCACACACGATGATCGCCGAGGTAGACGTCCAGCACTGCGCCCCAGCCACGTGGGAGACGCAGTGCTTCGTCGGTGATGAGGGGATGGCCACCGGAGCGTCCCCCGGAAGCAGGACTCGTCATAGTTCTCTAAGACTTTAGAGAGCGTCAACTCGCTGTTCAAGCAGCCAGAACGAGCAAGTACCCGATTGTGCGGCAGTCGTTACCCGACGTAGCCATTGGGGTGAATCGGAGCGAGACAGGCAGGCGAGCGGTTATTCCACTACGACGTGCAGTCCAGAGGGGGCTGACGCTCGGCTACGGTAGTGCTGTGGACCCGAAGGTCGGCCAAATCGTCGCGCAATGGGCGCTCATGTTCGCCATCGTGTTTGGCGTGTGGGTCATGCACCACGGCGACGTCTGGCGGGGTCACGGCGAGAGCGGCCATGGGACCGCCGTGACGATGTCGGCGCCGACGCATTCGGGTCTCCCCGGTGGCCAGGAGGCACCCGTTGGCGGGGTTGACCTGCTGCATCTCTGCCTCGCCATTCTGGGGATGGCGGCTGGCGTCGTGTTGCGGTGGCTGTGGCGGGGCGTGTCGCGGCCGGGTGTGTCGCCGCAGTGGACGTGGCAAGGCCGTCCACCGGCGCGGCAACGACCGCCGCCGCGCCGTGCGCGCGAGATTCTTCACCGGGTGTGCGTGTTGCGGGTGTAACAGGCGAGCCGTCGGAATCCCGACGGTGTATCGCGCTGTCCAAAACACCTACCCTTAAGGAACACCCATGAAGAAACTGACGATCGCTGCTGCCGTGCTGTCCGCTTTCGCCCTGCTCGGCGGGTGCGGCGCCAGCGACGAGAACACGCAAGGGACGTCTGGGAGCGCTCCGGCGTCCGAGCAGGCCGAGGCCAACCAGGCGGACATCACCTTCGCGCAGTCGATGATCCCGCACCACGAGCAGGCCATCGACATGGCAGAGCTGGCGGCGGATCGAGCCGCCAGCAAGCAGGTCATCGACCTCGCGAAGCAGATCGAGCAGGCGCAGAACCCCGAGGTCGAGACCATGCGGCGCTGGCTCGATCAGTGGGGTGCCGCCGAGCAGATGCCACACGGCGATGGCGGGCACTCCGAAATGTCCGGCATGATGTCCGATCAGCACATGGCGGAGCTCGAACGCGCTGCGGGCGCCGAGTTCGACCGCATGTGGCTGCGGATGATGATCGAGCATCACGAAGGTGCGATCGAGATGGCACGGGCGGAGCTGAAGGACGGCTCGTACCCGGCGGCTCAGCAGCTCGCCCGCGCGATCATCGACGCCCAGCAGTCCGAGATCGACGTGATGTCGAAGCTGCTCAAGCAGAGCTGATCCGGTTGTAACGACGAACGCCGGGCGGCCCTCGCGGGCTGCCCGGCGTTCATCGGCCTGGTTAGTCGAAAGCTGTCGGCCATCCATATGTGAGCCAAAGGTGAGGCCGCGACTCGCATTAGCTTGAAATAGGAGGTCCCGGTGGCACGATAAGTCGCGTGACTTCCGTGCCGGAAGATCGTGCGCAGCAGGCTGATCTGCGCCGGAGCAACGACTACGACAGTTTCGCCGGGTCGTATGCGGCGGAGACCGAGAACAACCTCGTGAACGCGTACTACGAGCGGCCCGCCGTGTTGGACCTCGCCGGGGACGTCACCGGCCGCCGGATACTGGACGCCGGTTGCGGCTCAGGCCCACTGTCCGCTGCGCTGCGCGATCGCGGTGCCGTCGTCACCGGCATCGACGCCAGCGCCGCGATGCTGGAACTGGCCAGGCGGCGACTCGGTGACGAGATGGCCTTGCACGTGGTCGACCTGCGCGACCCACTGCCGTTCGACGACGGCGCGTTCGACGACGTGGTCGCGTCGCTGGTGCTGCACTACCTGCAGGATTGGGGACCGACGCTGGCCGAGTTGCGGCGGGTGCTCAAGCGCGGGGGCCGGTTGATCGCGTCGGTGGACCACCCCTTTGTGGCCTATACGATCCGTGATCCTCGGCCTGAATACTTCGCGACCACCAGCTACACGTTCGATTGGCGGCTGAACGGACATCCCGCCCCAATGACGTTCTGGCGCAGGCCATTGCACGCGATGACCGAAGCGTTCGCCGCCGCCGGTTTCCGCGTTTCCATCAGCGAGCCACAGCCCGACCCTGCCGCTCGCGAATTGTTTCCTGACGACTTCCATGGCCTTTCGGCTAGGCCCTGCTTCCTGTTCTTCCAGTTGACAGCGGCGGACCTGACGAATGCGCAGCTTCCGCAGGAGATCGGCAAGCTGAAGCGACCTCAAGGCTGGTGAGCCCGATGACTCATGTCAAGATGCCCGCTTGCGGGGTTTCGTTGACTCACTGGTTTTTGCCCGGGAAGACGGGGGCGGGGTGACGGGCAGCGTGCTGGGTTGATGCTTGGCCTTGACGAGCTTGAGGAGCTGGTCGGACAG
>WHTY01000080.1 GCA_009377475.1 Actinophytocola sp. | reverse complement strand
TGTTGGGCCTAGTTGATCTACTTTGCTCCGTGGCTGACCATCAGAACCGGACAATCGGAACGAATTTTGGCAACTCAGGGAGCAAAGTAGATCAACTTCTTTCGCGACGCGGCACTCAACTCCGAAAGCGCAACAGGCTCACAGCGGACATTATTTCGCCACAGCACGAGTAGGTGTGATCAACAGCCACAATAGGACGGTGCCGTGCCACATTAGGCCCAAAAAAGAAAAGACGCACCCGAAGGCGCGTCTTTTCTTTCTGTACCCCCGATGGGATTCGAACCCACGCTACCGGCGTGAGAGGCCGGCGTCCTAGGCCGCTAGACGACGGGGGCTTACTGTGTTCGACCTGGAGTAACTTACCAGATCCCTGCGAACCTCTCGCAGCTGGGGTACCAGGACTCGAACCTAGACTAACTGAACCAGAATCAGTCGTGCTGCCGATTACACCATACCCCAAGGGCAGGCCCCTGCCTGCCGGAAATAAATACTAGACCACGGCATTCCCGCCGCTAACACCGGGTCCGGTCACCGTGGCGACGGCGCTCCGAGCTGCGCAAACTCGCACACCACCAGCTCAGGGATGTCGGCGAGGGTAGCGAGCTGCACCACGCCGGACCCCTCGACCGCGTGCTCGGTGTCCTGCTGACCGTCGCGATTCAGCCAGACACCGCGCATCCCGGCGGATTGCGCGCCGATCGCGTCGGTGTGCAATCGGTCACCCACGTGCAGCGCCTGGGATGGTTCGCAGTCGAGCGCGGCACAAGCGGAGTGGAAGATCATCGGATCGGGCTTGGCCGCGCCGACCTCGCCCGCGATCGCGACGTGGTCGATGAACCGGCCCAGCCCGAGCGCGTCGAGCTTCGCACGCTGGTGCGAACCTGAGGCATTGGTCACCGCCGCGACGCTCACCCCAGCCGCGCGCAACCAGTCCAGGCACGGCAGGACGTCGTCGAACAGCCGGAACCCGGCATGCATCTCGGCCGCACGGCTGCGCTCGAACCGCGCGGCGTCGTGGTCGCTCACCTGCCTGCCGAGCTCGGCGAGGAACGCCTTGGTGCGCTTGCGATGCATCGTCGGGTAGTCGATCTCCCCCGCGACGACCATGGCGACGTGCGCCTCGGTGACGCACTCCCAGAGCGGCCACATGTCGTCCCTGCCGATCATCGTCGCCAGGGCACCCCTGGACGCCGAGGTGAAATCGATCAGGGTGTCGTCGATATCGAAGCACACGGCACGCAGGTCAGATCGCTCCCAAACAGTGGGATATGACTGCGCGTTACGCGGCTCGGTCGGGGCAAGCGCGAACTCCACCTAGAGAGGTTAGAAGGTCGGGGACCTTTTTCGCCTCGTCCAACGAGGTGAACTACACCGTACTTACACGGTCAAGTTATTCACTCTTCGAAATTACTCAAAGCCCTGGTCAGCCGGGAAACCGATTTCTCACGACCGAGCAATTCCATGGACTCGTACAACGGGGGCGACACTGTTCGTCCAGTTATCGCAACGCGCACGGGTGCAAATGCCTTACGCGGTTTGAGTTCGAGATCATCGACCAGCGCGGTTTTGAGCGCCTGTTCAATAGCGCCCGCGTCCCACTCTTCGAGAGCGTTCAACGCGTCCACCGACGCGCGCAGCACCGTGGCGGCGTCGCCCTTGAACGTCTTCGCCGCAGCGGACTCCTCGATCTCGAACGCGTCCTCGGCCACGAACAGGAACCGAACCAATGGTGCGGCTTCGGACAGCACCGTGACCCGCTCCTGCACCATCGGCGCGATCGCGCGCAGCGTGGCGAACTGTTCCTCGCTCGGCTGCCCCGGCAACACACCCGCGTCGGTCAGGTACGGCAGCACCCGCTCGGTGAAGTCCGCGACGTCGAGCGCGCGCACGTGCGTGGCGTTGATCGCCTCCGCTTTCTTGACGTCGAACCGCGCCGGGTTGGCGCTGACGTCGCTGATCTCGAACGCGCCAACCAGCTCGTCGACGCTGAAGACGTCCCGGTCCGGCGCGATGGACCAGCCGAGCAGCGCGAGGTAGTTCAGCAGTCCCTCGCGGACGAACCCGCGCTCACGGTGCAGGAACAGGTTCGACTGCGGGTCGCGTTTTGACAGTTTCTTGTTGCCATCCCCCATCACGTAGGGCAGGTGGCCGAACTCCGGCGTGAAGTCGGCGACGCCGATGCGCCGCAACGCCGCATAGAGCGCAAGCTGACGCGGGGTCGACGGCAGCAGGTCCTCGCCGCGCAGCACATGGGTGATGCCCATGAGCGCGTCGTCGACCGGGTTGGTCAGCGGGTACAGCGGGTCGCCGTTACCGCGCACCAGCACCGGGTCCGGGATCGTGGCCGCGTCGAAGCTGATCTCGCCGCGCACCAGGTCGTGCCAGGACAGCTGCCCCTCGGGCATCCGCAGTCGCAGCACCGGCGTGCGACCTTCGGCGCGGAACGCCGCCTTCTGCTCCTCGGTGAGGTCGCGGTCGTGGTTGTCGTAGCCGAGCTGCGGGTCCTGACCTGCGGCTTCCCGGCGCGCCTTGACCTCGTCGGTAGTAGAGAACGCCTCGTACAGCTCGCCGGCGTCGAGCAGCCGCTTGACGACGTCGTCATAGCTGGTGCGACGCTCGCTCTGCCGGTACGGACCGTGATCGCCGCCGATCTCCGGCCCCTCGTCCCAGTCGATGCCGAGCCAGCGCAGCGCGTCGAGCAGCGCGGTGTAGGACTCCTCGGAGTCCCGCGCGGCGTCGGTGTCCTCGATGCGGAACACCATCGTGCCCTGGTGGTGGCGGGCGAAGGCCCAGTTGAACAGCGCGGTCCTGATCAGCCCGACGTGCGGGGTACCGGTGGGCGACGGGCAGAAACGGACGCGAACGGGCTTGGTGCTAGCGGTAGCTGCGGCGGTGTCAGTCATAGCTCGTTCAGCGTATAGCGGCGGCGGCTCGCTTGACGCGGGGAGTCCGGGAAGGCATCCTCGAATTATTCAACATGTGCTGAATATGGGGAGGTACGGCATGACGGAGCGAACGACGTGCGTGATCGCGGGCGGCGGACCTGCGGGAATGGTGCTCGGGCTGCTGCTGGCGCGGGCCGGGGTCGACGTCACGGTGCTGGAGAAACACGCGGATTTCCTGCGCGACTTCCGGGGCGACACCGTGCACCCCTCGACCATGGACCTGCTGGACGAACTCGGCCTCGGTGAGAAGTTCGCCGCGCTGCCGCAGAGCACGCTGACCGAGATCGCCTTCCCTGTCGGCACCGACGACCAGGTCACGATCGGCGACCTGCGACGACTGCGGGTGCGGCATCCCTATATCGCGATCACTCCGCAGTGGGACTTGCTGACGCTGCTCGCGCAGAGCGCCGAGGCGGAGCCGACGTTCACCCTGCGGATGCGCACCGAGGTGACCGGGCTGCTGCGGGAGGCGGGCCGGATCAGTGGCGTGCGGTACCGCACGGAGGACGGTGACACCGGCGAGATCCGCGCCGACCTGACGGTGGCCTGCGATGGTCGCCACTCGACCGTGCGACGTGAGTCCGGCCTGCGCCCGCGCGAGTTCCCGGTGCCGATCGACGCGTGGTGGTTCCGGCTGCCGCGTGATCCGGGCGACGAGACCTCCACACTGACGCCCCGGATGCACAACCGTCGCTTCGCCATCGTCATCCCACGCGAGGGCTACTACCAGATCGCCTACATCGCCAAGAAGGGTGAGGACCCCGCGCTGCGCGCTGGAGTCGATGGACGACGTCAAGCATCTCGACATCCGGCTGAACCGCCTGCACCGCTGGCACCTCGACGGTCTGCTGTGCCTCGGCGACGCCGCGCACGCGATGTCCCCGCTCGGCGGAGTCGGAATCAATCTCGCGGTGCAGGACGCCGTGGCAGCGGCGACGTTGCTGGCCGAGCCACTGCGGCGCGGCGCTGTCGACACGCGGACGCTGGCGCGGGTGCGCGCCAGACGGTTGCTGCCCACCGCCGTCGTCCAGCAGTTGCAGCGAGTGCTGCACCGGCTGGTGGCCGAGCCGGGCGTCGATCAGGCCCGAGCACGCGCCGGACTTCGCGCGCCGGTGACGCCGTGCGCTGAACGACGCCTTCGCCGCGCCAAATGCAGGGAGAGCGCCGTTCACCGCAGCGCGCTCAGCCCGCCTGGACGGGGTTCGTCAGGGTGCCGATGCCCTCGACCGTCACCGACACCTTCTGCCCCTCGGCGAACGGGCCGACGCCTTCCGGCGTGCCGGTGAGGATGACGTCGCCGGGCAGCAGCGTCATGATCCCCGAAACGAACTCGACCAGGTCGTTCACCTTGTGCACGATGTCACTCGTCCGGGCCTGCTGCTTGACCTCGCCGTCCACCTCGGTGCGGATCTCCAGGTCGGCGGGGTCGACAGCGGTCTCGATCCACGGCCCGAGCGGGCAGAACGTGTCGTAGCTCTTCGCCCGGGTGAACTGGACGTCCGCGCGTTGCTGGTCGCGCGCGGTGACGTCGTTCGCGATGGTGTAGCCGCGGATGGCGGCGCTCGCCCGCGCGGCAGAGACGTTCTTCACCGGCTGGCCGATCACCACGGCCAGCTCGCCCTCGAAGTCCACCCGCTCCGAGCTCGGCGGCAGCTTGATCGGCACGTCGGGCCCGACGACGGTGGTGTTCGGCTTCATGAAGATCAACGGCGTCTCGGGTACCTCGCCACCGAACTCCGCCGCGTGCGCGGCATAGTTCTTGCCCACCGCGATGATCTTGGTGGGCAGAATCGGCGCGAGGAGCCGGACGTCGGCGAGTGGCCAACGCTTTCCGGTGAAGTTTGGGTCCCCGAACGGGTGGTCGGCGATCTCCAGCACCTCGTCGCCCTCGATCGAGGCGAACGCGACACCGGCGGGATGAGCGATTCGAGCTAGACGCATACCTCGCACCCTAACCGGCGGCCTCACCAGGCGTGACCGGCTCCCCGACCAGCCGGTGTCGCGTCACCGCCACGCTCAGTGAGCCACGCGCATGGCTTTGTGCACCAGCGCGTCACACAGCGCCAGCCAGCTCGCCTCGACGATGTTCTCGTGCACGCCGACAGTGGTCCACTCGCGTTCGCGGTCGGAGCTCTCGATCAGCACGCGGGTGACGGCGTCGGTACCGTGCATACCGGGCAGGATGCGCACCTTGTAGTCGGCCAACTCCACGCTGTCCAGCCACGTGAGCCGCGGCGACAACGCCGTGCGCAGTGCGGCGTCCAGCGCGTTGACCGGGCCGTTGCCCTCCGCCGTTGCGATCACCCGCTCCCCCGCGACGTGCACCTTCACCGTCGCCTCGGAGATCACCTCGCCGTCCGAGCGGTGGTCGAGCACCACCCGGTAGGACTCCAGCTCGAACGGCGCTTCCGGCGCGAGCGTGTCGCCCGATCCGTCGCCGTCGTCGTCCATCGCACGGCGCAGCAGCAACTCCAGCGAGGCGTCGGCGGCCTCGAACGACCACCCTTTCGCCTCAAGCGTCTTCACCTTGTCGACGACGTTGGTCAACGCGGTGGGTTGGCTGGCGAGGTCAACCCCGAGCTCACGTCCCTTGAGCTCAAGGCTGGCCCTGCCAGCCATCTCGGTGACAAGCACCCGCATGTCGTTGCCGACGACGGATGGATCGATGTGGTTGTACAACAACGGATCCACCTTGATCGCGCTCGCGTGCAGCCCCGCCTTGTGGGCGAAGGCCGATGCCCCGACGTACGCCTGGTGGGTGTCGGGCGCAATGTTCGCGATTTCGGCAAGGGCATGGGAGACGCGGGTGAGCTCGGCTGCGCCGCCGGTGGGCAGCACAGCCATGCCGAGCTTGGTCACCAAGTTCCCGATCACGGCGAACAGGTCGGCGTTGCCTGCCCGTTCGCCGTAGCCGTTGGCGGTGCACTGCACGTGCGTGGCACCGGCCTGTACCGCGGCGACGCTGTTGGCCACTGCGCACGAGGTGTCGTCCTGGCAGTGGATGCCGAGCCGCAGCCCGGTCTGGTCCGCCACCTCGCGCACCGTCTCGGCGATGCCGAGCGGAAGTTGTCCCCCGTTGGTGTCACACAGCACGGCGACGTCCGCGCCGCCTTCGCCCGCCGCCATGAGCACCCGGATGGCGGTCTCCGGGTCGAAGACGTAGCCGTCGAAGAAATGCTCCGCGTCCAGGAACACCCTGCGGCCCTCGCTGACCAGGAATGACACCGTGTCGCGCACCATCTCGCACGCCTCGGCGATGTCGACCCGCAGCGCCCGCTCGATGTGGCGGCGGTCGGACTTCGCGACCAGCGTGATCACCGGGGCTTTGGCGTCGAGCAGCGCCCTGACCTGGGCGTCCTCGGAGGCTTTCGTGCCCGCCTTGCGGGTGGAGCCGAACGCGACGAGCGCCGCGTGTTTGAGCGCCAGTTCGCCCTGGCTGGCCCTGGCGAAGAACTCGGTGTCCTTGGGCAGCGCGCCCGGCCAGCCGCCTTCGATGAAGCCGACGCCGAGTTCGTCCAACTGCCGCGCGATGGCCAGCTTGTCGGTGACCGAGTACGAAATCCCCTCGCGCTGCGCACCGTCGCGCAGGGTGGTGTCGTACACGTGGAAGGCGTCACCAAGGGGCGTATCGGCGGGTTCCGTTCGGTTCACAGGTCACTCCTGGGTCATCTGGCCGGTCGATAGCAACAAAAAAACCTCCCGCAGAATGCGAGAGGTCAGCGCGCCGAGGGCTCGTATCGAGCACCTACTCGGCGCGCTCGCGAATAATGATCGCGGCGACGTGGCCACTGGACGTCATGGCGTCATCATGCCACACCGATGCCACGTCCCATAGCCAGACTCGGGTGTTTCACTCTCGGGGCTGCCGTGTCCCCCGTTCAGCACGCCGTGTCCCCCGTTCAGCACGCCGTGTCCCCCGTTCAGCACGCCGTGTCCCCCGTTCAGCACGCCGTGTTCCCCCTGCACGCCGTCGTGTCCGACACTCGGACGGCTGTGTGCGACATCACGGCCGACGTCGACCGTCGAGAATGCAGAACACAGCGTCCGGAACGTCGAACACGGCGGCGGGAACGGGGAACACGGCGGCCCGGGCGGCCCCGCCCAGCCGCTTAGGCGCCTTCGCGGACGTTGGACGACACGAGGGCGGCAAGCCGATCGCCGATGGCCTTCGTCGTCCCCGGCGAGGAGTGGTCGCGGGTGGCCAGGTCGAACGCCACCGAGGCCTCGATCCGGCGCGCGGCCTCCTTGTAGCCCAGGTGGTCCAGCAGCAGGGACACCGACAGCACAGCGGCGGTCGGGTCCGCGATGCCCTGGCCCGCGATGTCCGGCGCACTGCCGTGCACCGGCTCGAACATGCTCGGGTTCGCGCGGGTGACGTCGAGGTTGCCGGACGCGGCGAGCCCGATACCACCGGTGATGGCTGCCGCGAGGTCGGTGACGATGTCGCCGAACAGGTTGTCCGTGACGATCACGTCGAACCGCGACGGGTCGGTCACCATGTGGATCGTGGCGGCATCGACGTGCTGGTAGTCCACCGTGACCTCGGGGTGCTGCAGCGACACCTCCTCCACGATCCGCGACCACAACGACCCGGCGTGGGTGAGCACGTTGGTCTTGTGCACCAGCGTCAGGTGCCGCCGGGGCCGCTGCGCCGCGCGCGCGAAGGCGTCCGAGACGACGCGCTTGATGCCGAACGCCGTGTTGAGGCTGACCTCGGTGGCGATCTCGTGCTCGGTGTCCTTGCGGAGAATGCCGCCGTTGCCGACGTACGGGCCCTCGGTGCCCTCGCGGACGACGACCATGTCGATCTCGCCCGGATCGAGGATCGTGCCGCGCACCCCGGGATACAGCCGCGCCGGACGCAGGTTGACGTGGTGGTCGAGCTCGAACCGCAGCCGCAGCAGCAGGCCGCGCTCCAGGATGCCGCTCGGGACCGTGGGGTCGCCGACCGCACCGAGCAGGATGGCGTCGTGCTGCCGGAACTCACCGAGCACCGACTCGGGAAGCAGCTCGCCGGTGGAATGCCAGCGCGCCGCACCGAGGTCGTAATCGGTGGTCTCCAAGTCGAACGCCGATGGCGCGACTTCGGCGAGCACCTTCAACGCCTCGGCCACAACCTCGGGCCCGATCCCGTCACCCGGGATCACCGCGAGCCGCATCCAACACCTCCATGTACTAAGGCCTGCACGTCGTCCGGCTTCCCCAGCCACGGCAGGTTACCGGTCCACCACACCATCCGTAACCTCGCCACCCCTGGCAGAGACCCAGATCGCAGTGCGCATCACCCAAACGGGGCAGCGCGCTGCGACCCGATCGTGCTTCCACCGTGACCAGCGGCACGGTGGGGTAGCCGACGTGGGTGTCAGGGGAAGGTGACAGCCCGCACCGTCGACGCGCCGACGGTGGAGCCGATCGGCGCGAGCACGTCGGCGTCGACGGAACGGTCGACGCGCAGCAGCATGACGGCGTCTGAACCCTCGGTGGTCTGGCTGATCTGCGCGGCCTCGATGTTCACGCCTGCCTCGCCGAGCAGCGTACCGACGCGGCCCATGACGCCGGGGCGGTCGGGGTACTCCAGCAGCAGCATGTGGCCCTCGGCGCGGATGTCGAAGTGGCGGCCGTTGACCTCGACCAGCTTCTCCACCTCGTCCAAACCGGTGATGGCGCCAGAGACCGAGTGCGCGGTGCCGTCGGCGTGCACGGTGCGCACGGTGACCTCGCTGCGGTAGATGACGCTCTCCGGCTGCGTCGAGACCTCGACGCTGACGCCGAGGGCGTCCGCGAGCTGCTGCGCGTTGACGAACGTGACCTGGTCCTCGACCACGGCGTCGAACACGCCGCGCAGCGCGGCGAGCGAGAGCACGCTGACGTCCTCGCTGGCCAGCTCACCGGACACCTGCACCGCGACCGACGTCGGCGGCTTCGTGGCGAACGCCGAGAGCACGGTGCCGAGCTTCTGCGTCAGCGGCAGGTACGGCCGCAGCTCATCGCTGACGACGCCGCTGGCCACGTTCACCGCGTCCGGGACGAAGTCACCGCGCAGCGCGAGCCTGACGGACTTCACGACGTCAGTGCCCGCCCTGTCCTGCGCCTCGGCGGTTGAGGCGCCCAGGTGCGGGGTGACGACGACGTTCGGCAGCCCGAACAGCGGGCTGGCCGTGGTCGGCTCGGTGACGAACACGTCAACACCGGCGCCGCCGACATGACCGTCGGCGACCGACTTGGCAAGCGCTTCCTCGTCGATGAGGCCACCACGGGCGGCGTTGATGACGATGACGCCCTGCTTGGTCTTGGCCAGCGCATCGGCGTCGATCAGGCCCTTGGTCTCCGGCGTCTTGGGCAGGTGGATCGAGATGATGTCGGCGCGCGACAGCAGCTCGTCCAGCGAGACAAGCTCGATGCCGAGCTGTTTGGCGCGCGCGGCGGAGACGTACGGGTCGTAGGCGATCAGCTCGGTGTCGAAGCTGGCCACCCGGTGCGCGAACAACTGGCCGATCTTGCCGAGGCCGACGACACCGACGGTCTTGCCGTTCAGCTCGACACCGGTGTAGGAGCTGCGCTTCCACTCCCCGCTCTGCAAGCTCTGGTTCGCGGCTGGCACCCGGCGCAGCACCGAGAGCAGCAGCGCGACGGCGTGCTCGGCGGCGGAGACGATGTTCGACGTCGGGGCGTTGACGACCATCACGCCACGCTCGGTCGCTGCGGGCACCTCGACGTTGTCGAGGCCGACACCGGCGCGCGCGACCACCTTCAGCTTGTTGGCCGCGGCGAGCACCTCGGCGTCCACCTTCGTCGCCGACCGCACCAACAGCGCATCCGCGTCCGCGACCGCTTCCAGCAGTGCGGGCCGGTCGGTGCCGTCGACACGTCGGATCTCCACCTCATCGCCGAACACCTCGACGGCGGACGGCGCGAGTTTCTCGGCGAGCAGGACAACAGGGCGAGTAGCGCTGGTCACGAAACGACTCCGGTCGGTTGTGGCGTGCACAGGAATGGCGAGAGCGCGCTCAGCGGGCGCTGGGAACCTCTCGCGGCGCGTTACCACGGTGTAACGCGCACGGGGATGAGTCTAGCCAGGGGAGCACCCCCGTTCGACCCTTGAGCGTCGGTGTGTGCGAAACCACCGCATCAGGGGGCGCGACCAGTAGTAACGCGGCCGTGCGGCGTTCCACAGGCTGGGAATCGGCACCGACCAGCGCCGACGCCGCCCATCGACGGCTCGCCGCGCCGCCGTCACCACGGCGTGTCGAACTCGCCGTCCTTGGCGCCGGCGATGAACGCACGCCACTCACTTGGAGTAAAGATCAGCGTGGTGTCGGCCTGCCGGAGCGCCACATAGGTGAGCCCGTCGGTGTGCGGCACGAAGGCGATCTCGAACGGCTCCCCGACGTCTGCCGGGGTGTCGCCCGCCGCGACAGGACGTTGCCACTCGGCCCCGCTGAGATCGATCTCGTCCCGCAGCGCGGCCTTGTCGTCGGCAGCGTCCGCGGCATGGGCCGCACCCTCACCCCCAGTCGCACTCCTCGTGGCCCCCGGCTCCTCCATCATGCGGGTCACCGTAGCCCGCATCGGCCCAGCTCACAGCATGTGCGACGAACCGCAACGCGATCGCGGTCCCCGGGAGCAGGGGGCTACACCGTCCGTACCCGTAACGGTGCCCCGATCTGGTGCAAGTACCGCAGGACGTGGCCGTACGACCGAAAGAAACCACACTGGCTGTAGGAAATGCCGTGCTCGGCACAGAACCGCTGCACGATCCGCTGCGCGTGCCGCAGGTTCGGCCGGGGCATGGTCGGGAACAGGTGGTGCTCGATCTGGTAGTTCAGGCCGCCGAGGACGAAGTCGACCGTGCGGCCGCCGCGCACGTTGCGAGCGGTCAGCACCTGCTTGCGCAGGAAGTCCAGCTTCTGGCCTGCGGGGATGGTCGGCATGCCCTTGTGGTTGGGCGCGAACGAACAGCCCATGTACACACCCCAGAGCCCCTGGTGCACCACGATGAACAACACCGCGATCCCTGGCGAGAGAACGAGGAACAGCGCAGTCGTGTAGATGGCGATATGCGCGACCATCAGCGCGCCTTCCAGGGCACGGAGCCGCACCTCGCCGCGCAGAATCGCGACCGCGCCACCCACACGCAGGTTCAGCCCTTCGAGCAGCAGCAGTGGGAAGAACAGCACCGCTTGGTACTTCGCGATCCACCGCAGCACACCGCGCTTGGCGCCCGCCTGACCGTTGGTGAACGCCAGTGCGGGAATCTCGATGTCTGGGTCGGAACCCTCGTGGTTCGGGTTCGCGTGGTGCTGGTTGTGCTGCTTGATCCACGAGCCATAGCTGAGCGCGACCAGACCGCCGTGCAGGTAGCCGAGGACGTCGTTGAGCTTCTTGCTGCGGAAAATCTGCTTGTGGCCTGCATCGTGGCCGATGAAAGCCAGCTGCGCGAACACGATCGCGAGGAACGCCGCGACGAACAGCTGCCACCAGGAGTTGCCGATGAAGGCGAACGCGACCCACGCGCCGCCAAGCATCAGCAGGTTCACGGCGATCCTGGCCGTGTAGTAGCCGTACCTGCGTTTCAGCAGGCCGGCGGATCGGATGCTACGGGACAGCTCGGCAAAGTCGCTCGGTTTCCGAGCGGGCGTAGCTGTGGCTGTGGAGGAAGTAATTGGGAGTCACCTAGATTTCGTGTTGGGCCCCAGTGCCCTCCACACTACGCCGGTACGCGCCCACAACGTCAAACTTCAGCCAAAGGGCGGCACCCCACTGTGGGGGATGCCGCCCTTGTCGCTGGTTGTCTGGATTACTTCATCCAGGCCATCAGGCCACGCAGTTTCGTGCCGACCTCCTCGATCGGGTGCTTCGCACCCTGCTCGGCGAGCTTGGTGAAGTTCGGGCGGCCCGCTTCGTCCTCCGCGACCCATTCCTTCGCGAACGTGCCGTCCTGGATCTCGCCCAGGATCTTGCGCATGTCCTCCTTGACCTGCGGGCCGATGACCCGGGGGCCACGAGTGAGGTCGCCGTACTCCGCGGTGTCGGACACCGAGTAGCGCTGCCCCGCGATGCCGCCCTCGTAGATCAGGTCGACGATCAGCTTCACCTCGTGCAGCACCTCGAAGTAGGCGATCTCCGGGGCGTAGCCCGCCTCGGTCAGCACCTCGAAACCGTTCTGGATCAGCGCGCTGATGCCACCGCAGAGCACCGCCTGCTCACCGAACAGGTCGGTCTCGGTCTCTTCGGTGAACGTCGTCTTGATGACACCCGCGCGGGCGCCGCCGATACCTGCGGCGTAGGACAGCGCCAGCGCCTCGGTCTTGCCGTCCGGGTCCTGCTCGACGGCAATCAGGCACGGCACGCCCTTGCCGTCCACGAACTGACGGCGGACAAGGTGGCCCGGCCCCTTCGGGGCGACCATCGCGACCGCGACGTCCGACGGCGCCTGGATCAGGCCGTACCGGATGTTGAAACCGTGGCCGAAGAACAGCGCGTCACCGGACTTCAGGTTTGGCGCGATGTCCTCGGCGTAGATCTTGCGCTGCGCGGTGTCGGGCGCGAGGATCATGATCACGTTCGCCTCGGCGGACGCCTCGGACGGCGTGACCACGCGCAGGCCCTCTTCCTCCGCCTTGGCGCGGGACTTCGAGGTCTCCGGCAGACCGACGCGCACGTCGACCCCGGAGTCGCGCAGGCTCAGCGCGTGCGCGTGCCCCTGGCTGCCGTAGCCGATGACGGCCACCTTGCGGGACTGGATGATGCCGAGGTCGGCGTCGTCGTCGTAGAACATTTCCACTGCCATGAGGGCTGCTTACTTCCTTTCTGCTTCAAGCATTCGGCCGCCGGACGCGCACCGCGCGGCGACCAGGTCCAACTAGCGGGTCGACGTGGCCGTGATGGACTTCGCGCCCCGGCCGACGGCGACCATGCCCGACTGCACCAGCTCCCTGACCCCGTAGGGCTCGAGCATGCGCAGCAGCGCGTTGATCTTGTCGGCGGTGCCGGTCGCCTCGATGGTCAGCGCCTCTGGCGAGACGTCGACCACCTTCGCGCGGAACAACTGCACCGCCTCGAGCACCTGACTGCGCACCGTCGCGTCGGCGCGCACCTTGACGAGCAGCAGCTCGCGCTGCACCGAGATCTGCGGGTCAAGCTCGACGATCTTGATGACGTTGACGAGCTTGTTGAGCTGTTTGGTCACCTGCTCAAGCGGCAGGTCCTCGACGGCGACGACGATCGTCATCCGCGAGACTTCCGGGTTCTCGGTCGGGCCGACCGCGAGCGATTCGATGTTGAACCCGCGCCGCGAGAACAGGCCAGCCACGCGCGCGAGCACACCGGGCTTGTTCTCGGTCAGCACGCTCAGGGTATGTGTACTCACGTCCTCAGACCTCGTCATCCTCAAACAGCGGGCGGATGCCGCGCGCGGCCATGATCTCGTCGTTGCCGGTGCCCGCGGCGACCATCGGCCACACCTGCGCGTCCTTGCCGACAATGAAGTCGATGACGACCGGCCGGTCGTTGATGTCCATCGCCTTCTTGATCACGTCGTCGACGTCCTCCTTCGAGTCACACCGCAGCCCAGCGCAGCCCATCGACTCGGCGAGCAGCACGAAGTCAGGGATGCGGTGGGCATGGGTGCCGAGGTCGGTGCTGGAGTAGCGCTCCGCATAGAACAGGTTCTGCCACTGCCGCACCATGCCGAGGTTGCCGTTGTTGATGACCGCGACCTTGATCGGCGCGCCCTCGATCGCGCAGGTGGCGAGCTCCTGGTTGGTCATCTGGAAACACCCGTCTCCGTCGATGGCCCACACCTGCTTGTCGGGGTACGCGAACTTCGCGCCCATGGCCGCGGGCACCGCGAAGCCCATCGTGCCGAGGCCGCCGGAGTTGATCCAGGTGCCCGGTTTCTCATAGCCGATGAACTGCGCCGCCCACATCTGATGCTGACCAACGCCCGCGGTGTAAAGCGCATCCGGACCGACAAGCGAGCCGATCCGCTCGATCACGTACTGCGGTGCGAGCGCGCCGTCGGTGGGCCAGTCGAAGCCCGGCGGGTAGGTGTCCCGCCACGCCTCGATCTGCGTCCACCACGCGTCGTACTTCCGCTCGCCCTCGCGGTCGATCTCGGCCTTCACCGCGGCAATCAGCTCGTTGATGATCTCCGCGCAGTCCCCGACGATCGGCACGTCGGCCTTGCGGTTCTTCGAGATCTCCGCTGGGTCGATGTCGGCGTGGACGACCTGCGCGTCCGGCGCGAACGAGTCCAGCTTGCCGGTCACCCGGTCGTCGAACCGCGCGCCAAGCGCGATGAGCAGATCCGAGCGCTGCATCGCGGCGACCGCGGCGACCGAGCCGTGCATGCCGGGCATGCCGAGGTGCTGCGCGTGCGAGTCGGGGAACGCGCCCCGCGCCATCAGCGTCGTCACCACGGGGATGCCGGTCAGCTCAGCCAACGTCTTGAGCTGCTCCGCGGCCTTCGCCTTGATCACGCCGCCACCGACGTAGAGCACAGGACGACGTGCCGACATCATCAGCCGCGCCGCCTCCCGCACCTGCTTGCCGTGCGGGCGCAGCGTCGGCCGGTAGCCCGGCAGCTGCATCTCCGGCGGCCAGACGAAGGCGGTCTGCTCCTGGAGGACGTCCTTCGGGATGTCGACGAGAACCGGACCCGGCCTGCCGGTGCTCGCCAAATGGAATGCCTCCGCGATCGCGGCCGGAATATCAGCGGGGTCGGTGACCAAGAAATTGTGCTTCGTGATCGGCATGGTGATGCCGCAAATGTCGGCTTCCTGGAATGCGTCGGTACCGATCAACGCACGGGTCTGTTGCCCGGTGATCGCCACAACCGGAACGGAATCCATATTGGCGTCAGCCAATGGGGTGACAAGATTCGTCGCGCCGGGCCCGGACGTCGCCATGCAGACGCCGACTTTTCCGGTCGCCTGCGCGTATCCGGTCGCCGCGTGACCGGCGCCCTGCTCATGCCGGACGAGGATGTGCCGCACCTTCGTGGAGTCGAGCAGCGGGTCGTAGGCGGGCAGGATCGTGCCGCCGGGAATGCCGAAAACAACCTCGACACCGACCGCTTCCAGCGAGCGCACCAGCGACTGCGCGCCGGTGAGCCGTACGGGAGCACCTGCCGGTGGGGCTGGCTTAGGTCGGGTACCTGGCTTCGCATCGCGCGCTTCGGACTCCTGTCCTGCGCGCGGACTCGGCCGCGAGGTGGCGCTTGTCATCGGATCTGCCTCGTTGGTCGTGGTTATCGAGTCTGATTATCGCTTATGCTGCCGGGTTCGGAAGTTCGGGCCCGCAGGCCATTCGCTCGGGCCATTCATCGTTCCCGGCCTCCCGTCATCCCCCGTGACTGTCGGCGGCGAGCCGTCGATAGTCGGTCGTGATCATCCGAGTCGTGAAACACCTGTCCAACAAAAAACCCCCGCCGACCGAAAGGTCGCACGAGGGTCGCGCGTCGACTGCAGCCAAACGGCTTCTCTCACGCGTCGACGCGCGAAAAAAGTACTACGAGGCTGGTCAGCTGTTCCACGCCTCGAACGCTACTTGTCCGCGCGTGCGAGTGTCAACTCTGCGGGATCGCGTTCCCGGATACTGAGAGCACCGCCACGCGAAAGGACCCCGCTTGACGACGATTGCGCCGGTCGCGGCACCATCTACGAGTGAGCAGTACCCCACAGAGTGAGTCAGAGTCGGCCCCCGCGACGCCGAAACGCGCCGTCTTCCGGATGCCGGGCGCCACGATCTTCGCCGCGTTCTTCGTTTTGCTCTGCGCCACGCCGCTGGCCTGGTCGGAAATCTGGCTCACCCCGATCTACCTGCTTCCGATCTCCTACATCGTCTGGGTCGTGCGCACGCGAACCGTGGCCGACGCCGACGGGCTCACCACACGGACCGTCTTCAGCAGCAGGCGACTGGCCTGGTCGGAGCTGAAGGGACTGACGATCACCTCGCGCAACGAGGTCCGTGCCGTGCTCACCGACGACTCCGAGGTACGCCTGCCGACGGTGCGCACCAGGCACCTGCCCGTGCTCGCCTACGTCAGCGGCGGGCACGTCACCGACCCGACGGCGCGCGAAGCCGAGTCGGAGGAGTCTTCCGAGTCGTCAGAGCAGGATCAGCAGGCACCTTCCCAGGAGTAACGATGCCCGAACTGCGCTCCCGCACCACCACCCACGGCCGCAACGCGGCAGGCGCCCGCTCGCTCTGGCGCGCCACCGGCATGACCGACAGCGACTTCGGCAAGCCGATCGTTGCCATCGCCAACTCCTACACCCAGTTCGTGCCCGGCCACGTGCACCTGCGCGACCTCGGCGACATCGTGGCCGAAGGCGTCCGCGAGGCGGGCGGGGTGCCGCGCGAGTTCCACACCATCGCCGTCGACGACGGCATCGCCATGGGCCACTCCGGGATGCTGTACTCGCTGCCCTCGCGCGAGGTCATCTCCGACGCGGTGGAGTACATGGTCAACGCGCACCAGGCCGACGCGCTGGTGTGCATCTCGAACTGCGACAAGATCACGCCGGGCATGCTCAACGCCGCGATGCGACTGAACGTGCCGACAGTGTTCGTCTCCGGCGGCCCGATGGAGGCGGGCAAGGCGGTCGTCGTCGAGGGCCTTGCCCATGCCCCAACCGACCTGATCACCGCCATCGCGGCGTCCGCCAGCAGCGCCGTTGACGACGACGGGCTGTCCGAAGTGGAGCGTTCGGCGTGCCCGACGTGCGGCTCCTGCTCGGGGATGTTCACCGCGAACTCGATGAACTGCCTGACCGAGGCGCTCGGGCTCGCGCTGCCCGGCAACGGCTCGACGTTGGCCACGCACGCCTTGCGCCGCGACCTGTTCTCCGACGCCGGGCGCACCGTGGTCGAGCTGGCGCAGCGCTACTACCGCGACGACGACGAGTCCGTGCTGCCGCGTTCGATCGCCAACCGGGAGGCGTTCGAGAATGCGATGGCGCTGGACATGGCGATGGGCGGCTCCACGAACACCGTGCTGCACATCCTCGCCGCCGCCCAAGAGGGCGAGATCGAGTTCACGATCGATGACATCGACGAGATCGGCAAGCGCGTGCCGTGCCTGTCGAAGGTCTCGCCGAACATCGCGCTGGACCCGGACGGGAAAGAGATCAGCTACCACATGGAAGACGTCCACCGGGCCGGTGGCATCCCGGCGATCCTGGGCGAGCTGTACCGGGGCGGGCTGCTCAACACCGAGGTGCGCTCGGTGCACTCGCCGTCGCTGGAGCAGTGGCTCGGCGAGTGGGACATCCGCGCGGCGGACCCGAGCGAGCGGGCGGTTGAGCTGTTCCACGCCGCGCCGGGCGGGGTGCGCACGACGCAGGCGTTCTCCACGGAAAACCGCTGGTCCAAGCTGGACACCGACGCCGAGGGCGGGTGTATCCGCGATGTCGCGCACGCCTACACGGCCGACGGCGGGCTCGCGGTGCTGCGCGGCAACCTCGCCGAGAACGGCGCGGTGATCAAGTCGGCGGGCATCGAGGAGGAGCTGTGGCGCTTCCAGGGTCCGGCACGAGTCGTGGAAAGCCAGGAACAGGCGGTGTCGGTCATCCTCGGCAAGCAGTTGCAGCCGGGTGAGGTGCTTGTGGTGCGCTACGAAGGCCCGTCAGGTGGGCCGGGGATGCAGGAGATGCTGCACCCGACGGCATTCCTCAAGGGCTCTGGGCTCGGCAAGAAGTGCGCGTTGATCACCGACGGCCGGTTCTCTGGCGGGTCGTCGGGCATCTCGGTCGGCCACATCTCCCCGGAGGCCGCTGGCGGTGGTGCGATCGGGCTGGTCGAGGACGGCGACCAGGTTCTCATCGACGTCCGCGAGCGCACGCTGTCGTTGCTCGTGGACGACGACGTCCTCGCGGAGCGTCGCGCCAAGATGGAGGCGTCCGAGAACCCGTGGCAGCCGGTCGGCAGGAACCGGCAGGTGACCAAGGCGCTGCGGGCCTACGCCCGGCTGGCAACGTCCGCCGACACCGGCGCGGTCCGCGACCCCAGCCTGTAGGCGGCACGGGCGGGCGCGGCACCAGCGACCCCCACGCCCCGAACCGAACGGCTACCATCCACCATCACCAGCCACCGTGTTGCGACGATCGCTGGAATCCGCCCCGGTTCTCGTGGTCACAGCACGCGGGAAGTAGATCAACTCGGGGGAGGCGCAGCCCTCGACGTCAGCGGAAGAGCACGAGCACCGCGACAGCCGCACCCGCCGCGAGCAGCACACCGACGATGCCGAACGGGACCGGCTTGCGCCGCCACGTCGTCGCGACGTCGATCCCGATCCTGCCCGGTCCGGTGAACAGGAGCGCCAGCGCGGCCGCCCCCGTCATCAACGGGAAGGCGTAGCCGGGTAGCTGCGCGCCGTCCACCTGCACCAGCGGGAAGTAGCCGATCTCACGGTGCAGGTACACCGCCGTCGCGGTGATCGCGAGGATCGCCGCCGCAGCCAGCGGGCTGAACATGCCCAGCACGAGCAGGCCACCCGCGCCCACCTCGGTCACCCCGAGCAGCCACGCGAGTATCGTCGACTGACTGGTGAAGCCGTTCGCGGCAAGCCCGCTCGCGACGCCGTCCATGCCAGGTCCGCCGAACATACCGAAGCGGTACAGCCCGTGCAGCAACGCCGTGCCGCCGACCGCGACCCGCAGGATCAGCAGACCGAAGTCGAGTCCGGCGTGCCATCTGGTGGTGGGTTCTGGTTCCGGTTCTACCGAGTCGTAATCGTTGAGCAGATGCGCTGGCTCGTCGCGATGGCGTCGGCCACCCGGACTGGGGACTTGGGCGGTTTCGTGACCGTAGAGCTCGTCGTGTGTGCTCATGGGCGGTCACACTAGCCAATGACCGGTGTCATCGGACACTCACCGTGGCAATTCGGCGCGCCTACGTACCCCAATTGGGTGGCCGTGGGACGCACGTGGCGCTCACGAGACATTCACGGCCACCGCCGTAACCTCGATACCCGTGCGGATCCGACACCGGCCCCTGCGGCGCGGCCACGTGGTATTGGCCGCGCTCGTGGTGGTGCTCGGTGGCTGCGCGGAGTTCGACGACACCGCGGCGTCCGAGACGGCCTGGCGCACACCGCCGGAGCTGACCGCGGAACAGGGTCCGCAACCGGAGGGCGAGAGTTCGCCGCCCACCGGGTCGGAGCAGCAGCGTCGCGACATCCCGCCGCCGGACGGCTGCACCGACCACGACCCTGCCGTGCTCGCCACGTGCCTCGACACCGTCACTGCCGTAGCCGCCATCGCGGGCACCAAGACGCCGACGGCGATCGCGGGCGAGCGCCGCACCGGCAGGGTGCTGCGCGTGGAACGCGGCAAGAAGCCGGAGGTGATCGCCAAGCTGAACGTGTCGACGGCAGGGGACGGCGGGCTGACCGGTCTCGCGCTGTCGCCGACCTACAACGAGGACCAGCTCGTCTACGCCTACGTCACCACCGCGAAGGACAACCGCGTCGTGCGGTTCGCACCTGGCCAGCGACCGAGTCCCGTGCTGACCGGCATCCCCAAGGGACGCGCCGGGAACCGGGGTGTGCTTGCGCCGGACAACACCGGCGCGCTGCTGGTCGCCACGGGCGACGCGGGCCGCCCGCAGGCCGCCACCAACCCTGCGTCGTTGGCCGGGAAGGTGTTGCGCATCGACGCTTCCGGCAAGCCAGCGCCCGGCAATCCCGCCAACGGCTCCCGCGTGATCGCCAGCGGACTGCACTCCCCCGGCGGCGTGTGCTCGTCGGCGGACGGCGCCCGCACCTGGGTCACCGACCGCGGGAGCGACGCCGACGCGTTGTACGAGGTCACACCCGGCGAGAAGCTGGACACCGCCGCCTGGAGCTGGCGCACCAAGCCGGGTGTGGCGGGGTGCGTCGACGCGGGCCAGGGCGTCACGGTCGCGACGTCGATCGCGGGCAACCTGCAGTTCGTACCGGTCGACCAGCGCGGCTCGGTCACCGGCAAACCGACCGTCGCGCTCGACGGCAAGGACGGCTACGGCAGGTTGTCCGGGCTGAGCGTGCTCACCGAGAGCGTCGCGGTCGCGGGCACGGTGAACAAGGACGGCGGCAGCCCGGTGTCCAGCGACGACCGCGTTGTGCTGCTGCCGATCCAGCCGGAAGGCGGAGGCGGCGGCAAGGACTGACCCGCCGCCGCGCGCCGACGTCCACAGCGCCCATCGCATGCCGTGTGGATCATGATGCGTTGTGGCGATATGGATCACCACGACGCATCATGATCCACTCAGGTCTATGCCTACTGGCAGCGCTCAAGCACCAGCTCCCGGACGCGCTTCGCGTCCGCCTGGCCCTTGGTCGCCTTCATCACCGCGCCGACGATCGCGCCGGCGGCTTGCACCTTGCCGCCCTTGATCTTCTCCACGACGTCCGGCTGCGCTGCGAGCGCCTCGTCCACGGCGGCGAGCAGCGCGGAGTCGTCCGAGACGACCTGAAGCCCCCGGTCGGCGATGACCTC
The DNA here is from genome assembly GCA_009377475.1 of Actinophytocola sp. Taxonomy (GTDB): domain Bacteria; phylum Actinomycetota; class Actinomycetes; order Mycobacteriales; family Pseudonocardiaceae; genus Haloechinothrix_A. The sequence goes on along the minus strand of WHTY01000080.1, from coordinate 4,349 downwards.
GTCCGGGTCGCCCTCGCCCGCGAGGACGCCCTGCACGACCTCCCGCGCGAGCTTGTGGGTGAGCGTGCCCTCGGCGATCAGCGCGATCACCCGCGCCACCTGGGCGGGGGTGATCGGCAGTTCAGCCAGCTCGATCTCGCGGGTGTTGGCCTGCTGCGTCAGGTACTGCACCCACCAGCTCCGGGCCTCCGCGACGGGCGCGCCCGCGTCCACCGTCAGCGCCACCAGGTCGGCCGCGCCGGTGTTGAACAGGTCGCGAGTCTCCTCGTCGGTCAGACCCCACTCGTCCTGGATGCGCTTACGGCGTTCCCACGGCAGTTCCGGCAGCGTGCCGCGCAGCTCGTCGACCCACTCGCGGCTCGGCGCGATCGGCACCAGGTCCGGCTCGGGGAAGTACCGGTAGTCCTCGGACGTCTCCTTCGGCCGACCGGCCGACGTCGACCCGTCCGCCTCCTGGAAGTGCCGCGTCTCCTGCGTGATCGAGCCACCGTCGCGCAGCACCGCCGCCTGCCGGGTCATCTCGTAGCGCACCGCGCGCTCGACGCTGCGCAGCGAGTTGACGTTCTTGGTCTCGGTGCGGGTGCCGAACTCCGATGCGCCCTTCGGCATGAGCGAGATGTTGGCGTCGCAGCGCATCGATCCCTGGTCCATGCGGACGTCGGACACGCCGAGCGCGAGCATCAGCTCCCGCAACGCGGTCACGTACGCCCGCGCGACCTCGGGTGCACGGTGGCCCATGCCCTCGATCGGCTTGGTGACGATCTCGATCAGCGGCACGCCCGCGCGGTTGTAGTCCAACAGCGAGTGCTCCGCGCCGTGAATCCGCCCGGTCGCGCCGCCGACGTGCAGCGACTTGCCGGTGTCCTCCTCCATGTGCGCGCGTTCGATGCCGACGCGCACGACCTCACCGTCGTCCAGCGCGACGTCGAGGTAGCCGTCGAAGGCGATCGGCTCGTCGTACTGCGACGTCTGGAAGTTCTTCGGCATGTCCGGGTAGAAGTAGTTCTTCCGGGCGAACCGGCACCACGGCGCGATCTCGCAGTTCAGCGCCAGCCCGATACGGATGGCCGACTCCACGCCTCGGGCGTTCATCACCGGCAGCGCGCCGGGCAGGCCGAGGCACGTCGGGCAGACGTGGGTGTTGGGCTCGCCGCCGAAGACGTTCGCGCAGCCGCAGAACATCTTGGTGTTCGTGTTCAGCTCGACGTGCACCTCAAGCCCGAGCACCGGGTCGAAGTGTTCGAGGACCTCGTCGTAGTCCAGGGTCTCTGCGATAGCAATCACTTACAGCTCCGGGATCTCGTTGAGAACGGGACCGCGCGCGGACTCGTAGGCGGCGGCGACCCGGTACATCCGGTCGTCGGCCAGCGCGGGCGCCATGATCTGCAGGCCGACAGGCAGGCCGTCGGCGAGGCCGCTCGGCACGCTCATCGCGGCGTTGCCCGCGAGGTTGGCCGGGATGGTGCACAGGTCGGCGAGGTACATCGCCATCGGGTCGTCCACGCGCTCGCCGATCTTGAACGCCGTTGTCGGCGTCGTCGGCGACACCAGGACGTCGACCTGCTCGTACGCGGCGGCGAAGTCGCGGGTGATGAGCGTGCGGACCTGCTGCGCCGAGCCGTAGTAGGCGTCGTAGTAACCGGACGACAGCGCGTAGGTGCCGATCATGATGCGGCGCTTCACCTCGGCGCCGAAGCCCGCCTCGCGCGAGGCCGACATGACGTCCTCGGCACTGTGGTCGCCGTCGTCGCCGACGCGCAGGCCGTAGCGCATCGCGTCGAACCGGGCGAGGTTCGAGGAGCACTCACTCGGCGCGATCAGGTAGTAGGCGGGCAGCGCGTAGTCGAAGCTCGGGCAGGAGATCTCCACGACCTCTGCGCCCAGCGCGCGCAGCTGCTCCACGGCGGCCTGGAACGAGTCCAGGACGCCCTGCTGATAGCCCTCGCCGCTGAACTCCGTGACAACGCCGACCTTCACACCGGTCAGGTCGCCGTTCGCGCCCTGCTTGGCGGCCTCGACCACGTTCGGCACCGGCGCGTTGATCGACGTCGAGTCCATCGGGTCATGTCCGGCGATGATCTCGTGCAGCAACGCGGCGTCGAGCACGGTGCGCGCGCACGGGCCAGCCTGGTCCAACGACGACGAGAACGCCACGAGGCCGTACCGGGACACGCCGCCGTAGGTGGGCTTCACGCCGACGGTGCCGGTGACCGCGCCCGGCTGGCGGATGGAGCCACCGGTGTCGGTGCCGATCGCCAGCGGCGCTTCGAACGACGCGATCGCGGCCGACGACCCGCCGCCGGAGCCGCCGGGGATACGCGAGGTGTCCCACGGGTTGCGAGTGGGGCCATACGCGGAGTTCTCGGTGGACGAGCCCATGGCGAACTCGTCCATGTTCGTCTTGCCGAGGATCGGCACGCCCGCCTCCCGCAGCTTGCGGGTGACGGTGGCGTCGTACGGCGGCAGCCAGCCTTCCAGGGTCTTGGAGCCGCAGGTGGTGGGCACGCCCTTCGTCGTCATGACGTCCTTGAGCGCGAGCGGCACGCCCGCGAGCGGCGACACGGGCGGTTTGCCAGCCGCGACGTCGGCGTCCACCTTGGCGGCGGCTGCCAGCGCGCCCTCTGCGTCGACGTGCAGGAAGGCGTTGAGCTGGTCGTCCACCTTGGTGATGCGGTCGAGGTGCGCCTGGGTGACGTCGACCGAGCTGATCTCACCAGCGTGGATGCGCGCCGCGAGCTCGGCGGCGGTCTGCTTGATCACGCTCACTGCTCCTCTCCCAAGATGCGCGGCACGCGGAAGCGGCCGTCCTCGGCTGCGGGCGCGCCGGACAGCGCCTGCTCCTGGGTCAGGCCCTGCCGCACCTCGTCCTCGCGGAAGACGTTGGTCAGCTCCACCGCATGCGACGTCGGCGGCACGTCCTGTTCCGTGCCGACGACCTCGCTGACCTTGGCGACGGACTCCAGGATCACGTCGAGCTGCGGAGCGAAGGTGTCGAGCTCGTCGTCGGTGACGCCGAGTCTCGCCAGTTTGGCGAGGTGCGCGACCTCGTCGCGGGAAATGTTGGGCACGCGGGCAACCCCCGGATGGTGCGGTTCGTGATGGGCTTGTAGATGTCCGAGTCTATGGCGCGGCGTGCGAGAGTCCGACGGCGGATCCACGCGCGCCTGGCGGTCTGGAACAATTCGCTGCGGCAATCAGTATCCGATGGTTCGGACCTGCAAGCAGTCCTCACGCATAGGGAAGAGGTTCGCGTTGTCTTTTCTGATCCGGGTGCAGCTCCCGGACAGCCCAGGATCGCTTGGTGCTGTCGCATCGGCGCTCGGCATGGTCGACGCGGACATCCTCAGTGTGGACGTCGTTGAGCGCTCCAGCGGCGTCGCCGTCGACGACCTCGTCGTCGATCTGCCCGCTGGCAGCTTGCCGGATGCCCTGATCACGGCGGCGGAGAGCGTGGAGGGCGTCATCGTCGACGCCGTCCGGCCGTACGCTGGCGTGCTCGACACGCACCGTGAGCTGGAGCTGGTCGAGACGATCGCGGGCAACCCGAAAGAAGGGCTCGCGCTGCTCGCCGACGGTGTGCCCAGGATCGTCCGATCGGGGTGGGCGCTCGTCGTCGGCCACCGGAACAACGAGGTCGTGCGCCTGGCGGCGTCCAGCGCCGCCCCGGAGGCGCCGATCACCGAACTCCCCTGGTTACCACTCGAACGAGCGACGATCCTGGACGCCGAGGACGCCTGGGTGCCTGGGACCTGGCGCGAGCTGGGCACCGAACTGGCCGCGACCCCGCTGGGCAAGCCGGACCGCGCGCTGCTGGTCGGCAGGCCGGGCGGTCCGCAGTTCCGCGCCGCCGAGGTGGCCCGACTGGCCCACCTGGCGGGCATCGTGTCCGTCGTCCTCGACGGCTGAGGGGGTCCGCGGCGGCGTGCCCGCGCACCCGCGCGAGTCTCACCGTATCCCGCGCGAGTCTCACCGTATTCGGCCTGAGTTACACCGTATCCCGCGCGAGTTACACCGTATTCGGCCTGAGTTGCACATTGACGTGCCACGAGTTCCGCGTTGCGGCGCGGTGTGTTCCGACTTCCGGGCGCCCCTGCTGATATGCCCATCAACACCGGACAAGCAAGACACGATCATGGGCATACGCGCAGGGTGGCTGAGCTATTTGGGTGACACGGGCCCGAAGAACGGTAGCGTATAAGCGCGAAAAACGGCTCTCCTGACACACCTGTGGGTGGGTTGAGCGCGCCTGAGTAGGCGCACGCCGTTCCCTGCATAGGTTTCTGAGCTGTCGAAGGCACAGGAACCGGTGATCAGGAGAACGGCGTGCGTGATGTCAGCCTATGGCGTGG
>WHTY01000058.1 GCA_009377475.1 Actinophytocola sp. | reverse complement strand
GCGCTGGGGCATCCACCGCAAGCCACCGGCATTCGACCAGCTCGAGGGCAGGACGCAGGTGCTTGAGACCGGTCTGAAGGTCATCGACCTGCTCACCCCGTACGTGCAGGGTGGCAAGATCGGCCTGTTCGGTGGCGCCGGCGTCGGCAAGACGGTGCTCATCAAGGAGATGATCACCCGTGTCGCCAAGAACTTCGGTGGTACCTCGGTGTTCGCCGGTGTCGGTGAGCGCACCCGTGAGGGCACCGACCTGTTCCTCGAGCTCGGTGAAGACGGCACCATCAACGACACCGCGCTGGTGTTCGGTCAGATGGACGAGCCGCCGGGTACCCGTATGCGGGTCGCGCTGTCCGCGCTGACCATGGCGGAGTACTTCCGCGATGAGCAGAACCAGGACGTGCTGCTGTTCATCGACAACATCTTCCGCTTCACCCAGGCGGGCCAGGAAGTCTCCACGCTGCTCGGCCGTATGCCGTCGGCGGTCGGTTACCAGCCGACCCTCGCCGACGAGATGGGTACGCTGCAGGAGCGGATCACCTCGACCAAGGGCCGGTCGATCACCTCGATGCAGGCGATCTACGTGCCTGCCGACGACTACACCGACCCGGCGCCCGCGACCACGTTCGCCCACCTTGACGCCACCACCGAGCTGTCGCGTGGTGTGTTCCAGAAGGGCATCTTCCCCGCGGTCGACCCGCTGACGTCGTCGTCGACGATCCTCGAGCCTGGCATCGTCGGCGAGGAGCACTACCGGGTCGCCTCCGAGGTCATCCGGATCCTGCAGAAATACAAGGAGCTGCAGGACATCATCGCGATTCTCGGTATGGACGAGCTGTCCGAAGAGGACAAGATGACGGTCAACCGGGCGCGTCGCATCGAGCGGTACCTGTCGCAGAACATGCTGGTCGCCGAGGTCTTCACCGGCCAGCCTGGCTCGACCGTGCCGCTGGCGGAGACCGTCGAGGCGTTCGACAAGATCGCCAAGGGCGACTTCGACCACTACCCGGAGCAGGCGTTCCTCGGCATCGGTGGCCTTGACGACCTCGAGAAGAAGTACCGCGAGATCACCGGCAAGTGACCTTGCGGGGGCTCCGCCCCCGCATACCCCCGGGTGCAAAAACCTGCGGGGGCTGGTGTTCCGGCGTCGCCCCCGCATACCCCCCGGTGCGGGGCTGGCTTGGCAGGTGGTGGGTCCGCTGCGAGAGGCGGGCCCACCACGTGTACCGGCGAGCGTCACGCAAGGGGTGTGCCCCTCCCGGTGGCACACGTGGGGGAACTAGACTGAAGATCCGGTAGTTGCACGGCAAAGGAGCAACCACGTGGCTGAGATGACCGTCGAGCTTGTCGCCGTCGAGCGCAGGCTGTGGTCGGGCAAGGCGACGTTTGTGGTCGCGCAGACCATGGAGGGCGAGATCGGCATCATGCCGGGTCACGAGCGCGTGCTTGGCCAGCTCGTCGAGGGCGGGGTCGTGATGATCACGACGACCGACGGGGAGCATGTCGGTGCCGCGGTCCACGGTGGCTTCCTCGCCGTCACCGCCGACGCGGTGAGCGTGCTCGCGGAGAGCGCTGAGCTCGGCGACGAGATCGACATAGCGGCGGCCAAGGCGGCGATGTCAGCTGAAGACGAGGCCGAGCGTACGAGAGCGGGCGCGCGATTGCGCGCCGCCGGACAGTCGGCCTGAGCGCGCGGCGGGCAGGAGCTGGGCCATGGCAATCACCCTGGTGGTCATCGGGCTCCTAACCGCGATCGCGGCCGTGCTGGCTTGGGTCGCGCTTCGCTGGCGTCGTGTGCTCCTGGCGGGCGGCATCAACGTCGCCCTCCGGTGGAACGACGAGCAGGCCGACCTCGGCTGGCATCTCGGTATCGGCCGCTACCAGGGTGAGCGGTTCGTGTGGTTTCGGGTGTTGAGCATCCGACGTGGCCCCGATCGGGTGTTGTATCGCGAGGATTTGCAGATCGCCCAGCGTCGTGATCCTGCTGGCTCCGAGGTGTACGCGCTACCCTCGGGCGCATCGGTGTTGCGTTGCGAGTCAAGCAGGGGAGACACCATCGAGATCGCCATGGCGACCGGTGCCCTCACGGGGTTTCTCTCGTGGCTTGAGTCAGCGCCACCAGGACGTCAGGTGAGACGCGCGAGCTAGGGGGCCGGACATGCCGGTGACGAGTAGGGCGGTCGGTGCACGGCGGACGGGTGGGCCGTTTGCGGCGTTGTTTCGCCGAGTGCTTCCGGCGTTGTGTGGCCGGGTGTTCGGCCGAATGTTTGGCGCGGTGCTTCCGGCGCTGTTGGCGGGATTGCTGGCGAGTTGCGCCGGGCAGGGCGGCGCTGAGGTGACGACCACGCCGACGACGTCTTCTGCTACCTCGGCTCCGGCGTCGAGTCCGGCGTCGGGTGCCCCTTCCGGCGCGCCATCGGACACGTCTGTCTCTCCGGCGCCCTCGCCGACGTCGTCTGTGCCCGGGGCCTCCCCTGAGCCTGCTGAGCCCGCTGGTGATCGCATGACGCTCAGCGGCACCGTCCGCGCCGGTGTCGAGGCGGGCTGCCTTGTCCTACGCGACGACGGCACGCTTTATCTCCTGCTTGATGACCAGGATCGGCTCAAGCCCGGCGAGAAGGTCACCGTCACTGGCTACGTCGACAAGGACGCGATGTCCTACTGCATGCAGGGCACGCCATTTCGCGTGTTGACGGTGACCAAGCCCTGACGGTGACCAAGCCCTGACGGTGGCGCGCCCGCCGCCGTGTCCCGCCTTCGATGAGTCGTGTCCCTCATTCAGGACGTCGTGTTCCTCGCTCGCGCCCGTTGTGTCCCCCGCTCGGCTCGCCGTGTCCCTCGCCGGCCTTAATCACCACATGCGGTGACTCTGCAAGTCTTGCGTATCGAATACTAGTTCGACTAAGCTGATGGGTAGGCCTCTCCTCTGGGGCGCGGGATGACGAGTCAGTGTCAACGCGCTGCGGGGGTGGGGCCAATGTCGAAACCGGACTTCGAGTCAAATCACGAACACGAGTCCAGCTACGAGGGCGAACGCGAGTTGGAGAGCACGCCTGAAGTTGATGGCGAGCCGGATTGCGATTCGCTGGGTGAGGATGTCTTTCTTGCTGGGCAGTGTGTCCCGGAAGACGTGCTGCGGCTCGACGACGTCGAGTGGGGGGACTTCGATGCGGACGCTCTCATCGAGGTCGCGAAGCTCTCCCAACGCCTGATCGGTCAGGTCCAAGCGGTCCAGCTCAAGGCCATGGCGGAGCTGCGTAAGCGACGCGGCAACGATCGGGAGACGGCAGACGAGATGGGCCTGGCGTTGGCGGTGGGTCGGCATCAGGCCGATCGTCAGATCGAACTAGCTACGCAAATCACGCGTCGTTTTCCTCGGTTGTTGGCGGCATTGGAGCGCGGCGACGTGGACGCCAGCAAGGCCGAGAAGGTGGTCGAGACCGGTGCGTTGCTCTCGGACGTGCACGCCGATCAGCTTGACGCGGAAATGGAGTCGTTGCTCGCGGGGCGTGATGGCGCGGCGATCCAACGCTCCGCCCGTTACCGGGTGGACAAGCTCGATCCCGAGGGCGCGGCGGAGCGGGTGCGGCGCTGCCGCGAGGACCGGAGGCTGGAGCTGCGGTTCGCCGAAAACGGCATGGCCGATCTGTGCACGTATCTGCCGGCCGAGACTGCGGCCGCAATTTACGGTCGGATCGACGCGATCGCGAAGTCGGACAAGTCCCGTCGTGACGAGCGCAGCCTGGACGCCATCCGCGCCGACGTGCTCACCGAACTACTACTCGGCACACGGCACAGCTACCGGCACGTGCAGATCCAGGTCACCGTCCCCGTGACGACGCTGCTCGGCGCACGCGACCTGCCCGGCGACCTCGAAGGCTACGGCCCCATCCCGGCCGACATCGCCCGCGAGATGGCCGCCGACCCGAAATGCGTGTGGCGACGCCTGCTCACCGACCCACCCACCGGACAACTCCTGGAAATGGGGCGCCACCGCTACAAGCCGCTCGCGCAACTCGGTGACTACGTGCGCGCTCGTGACCAGCGGTGCCTCGTGCCGGGGTGTAACCGGCCAGCTCGTCGGTGCGATACCGACCACAGCGTCGAATGGCAGCACCTCGGCACCACCGACGAAAAACTCCTGGTCTGTCTGTGTCGGCGTCATCATCGGCTCAAGGACCTGCCAGGGTGGAGCTTCGAGTTCAACGGGGACACATTGACGATCACCACACCGACGGGGCGGAAGTACCGGCCCCGAGTGCCCCGCATCGCAGAACCCGAACCCGAGCCGCCGGAGCCGCAAACGCCACCCGAGCCACCCGACCCAGGGCCGCCACCGTTCTGAGGATGCGAACCAACCGCACCGCACCGCAGGGCGGCAGCCACCCGAGCCACCCGACCCCGGTCCACCACCGTTTTGAGTAGGAGGAAAGTGATGTCAGCGCCGCCGAACTACCGCCCGCCGCCTGGCTGCCAGAGCACATCCCCATCCGGATTCGCCGCGCGCGCCAGGATGAACAGCAAATCCGACAGCCTGTTCAAATACCGCACCGCGAGCACGTTCGTGCGGTCGGCGTCGTCCTCCATGAGCAGCCAGCCGGAGCGCTCGGCGCGGCGCGCCACCGTGCGCGCGTTGTGCAACAGCGCGGCGCCCCGCGTGCCGCCAGGCAGGATGAAGGAGGTCAGCTTCGACAGCCGCTCGTTGAACTCGTCGCACCAGCCCTCAAGCCGTTCGACGTACTCCTCGGTCACCCGCAGTGGTGGGTACGGCGGGTCGTCCACAACCGGGGCGCACAGGTCAGCGCCGACGTCGAACAGGTCGTTCTGCACCGCCAGGAGCACCTGGGTAAGCTCGTCGGGCAGGTCGCCGAGGGCGATCGCGACGCCAATGACGGCGTTGGTCTCGTCGACGTCGGCGTAGGCGCCGATGCGGGGCGAGGACTTCGGGACGCGGGAGCCGTCACCGAGGGCCGTCGTTCCGCCGTCACCCACCTTGGTGTATACCCGATTGATCCGAACAGCCATACCCGCACCTTAATCGGATTGCGGCTCGGGTGTGCTCGCGCACCGCAGCCGAGGCGCGCAAGCTGGTCTCGCTTACGATTGCCGCGGCGTTCGACCGGATGCGTTCTCCGAGCCCAATCCGAACCGTGTAGCACTTCACAAGGTCGACGAGAGGTACAACGCTGACATGACCGAGCACTTCGACGTCTATGGCGGAGCTCGCCTCACAGGCGAGGTAGCAGTGGTAGGCGCGAAGAACAGCGTGCTCAAGCTCATGGCGGCCGCGCTGCTCGCCGAAGGCACCACGACCATCACCAACTGCCCCAAGATCCTCGACGTCCCCCTGATGGCTGACGTCCTTCGCAGCGTCGGATGCGACGTGAGCATCGAGGGCGACGTCGCGACCATCACCACACCGGTCGAGCTGTCGCACCATGCCGACACCGCAGCGATGGGCAAGCTACGGGCGTCGGTGTGTGTGCTCGGACCGCTGGTCGGACGGCTCAAGCGCGCCGTCGTCGCACTGCCAGGCGGGGACGCCATTGGCTCCCGGCCGCTCGACATGCACCAGAACGGCCTGCGCAAGCTCGGCGCGACCAGCGAGATCGCGCACGCCTGCGTCGTCGCGGAGGCGGACGGCCTGCACGGCGCGCAGATCTGGCTCGACTTCCCCAGCGTGGGCGCGACGGAGAACATCCTCATGGCCGCCGTGCTCGCCAAGGGCACCACCGTCATCGACAACGCCGCGCGCGAGCCGGAGATCATCGACCTCTGCGTGATGTTGCAGCAGATGGGCGCGCAGATCGAAGGCGCAGGGACGTCCACCCTCACCGTGCACGGCGTCGATGAGCTGCAACCGACCACCCACCGCGTGATCGGTGACCGCATCGTCGGTGCGACCTGGGCGTTCGCCGCCGCCACGACACGTGGCGACATCACCGTGCGCGGCGTCGATCCGCACCACCTCGACCTCGTGCTGGAGAAACTGCGGCTCGCGGGCGCGCAGATCACTATCTTCGACGACCCCGACGACCACGGCTTCCGCATCGTGCAGCACGACCGGCCGACCGCCGTCGACTTCGTCACGCTGCCGTATCCCGGCTTCGCGACCGACCTCCAGCCGTTCGCCGTCGCGCTCTCGGCGATCTCCGAGGGCACGTCGATGATCACCGAGAACGTCTACGAGGCGCGGTTCCGCTTCATCGATGAGATGGTGCGCCTCGGCGCGGACGCCCGCACCGACGGCCACCACGCCGTCGTGCGCGGCGTGGAGAAGCTGTCCAGCGCGCCGGTGTGGGCGTCGGACATCCGCGCGGGCGCGGGCCTCGTGCTGGCCGGGCTGTGCGCCGAAGGCGTCACCGAGGTGTGGGACGTCTTCCACATCGACCGCGGCTACCCCTACTTCGTGGAGAACCTGAACCGGCTCGGCGCGCACATCGAGCGGGTCTCGTCGGTCGCCGAGCGCGGCTGAGGCTCGCTCAGTCGGCGGTGCTTGCTCAGTACCGCGTCTCGTCCGACGCCACGCCGAGGGTGAGCGCGCCAGCCGGGTCGATTCGGGCGCGGAGCCGCAGCTCGGGGGCACCGGCGATCCCGGCACCAGCACCACGAGCCTCCCCAACATCCACCCGCCGTGAGCTGCTGCGGCGGCCGACCTGCACCTCCACCGTTGGCCACGCCGCCGTGGGCATCGGTAGCCGGACAACGTCGGCGATGCCCACGGAGTAGTTCGTGCTCACGCCGTTGCGGTGCCACATCTGTTTGCCGTCGATGAGCACCGTGACGTCGTCACCGGCGAAGCCCTCGGCCAGCTCCACCGCGAGCGTGCCGGGTGCGGGCCCGGCAGCCGCCGAGCCCGCATCCGCATCGGAACCTGACATGTGTCCTTTCTACTCCTGACGGCCTACGTCTGCTGGGTGCCGAAAGCGCTACTCCTGCAGCGACCGCAGCACCGACATCGGTGCGTGCTTGGACTCCGCGAGCGTCGCCGCGTCGTGCCGCAGCTCGCGTGCCCGATCCGTGTCGCCCTCGGCGTCGTGGCTGCTCGCCAGGTAGCCCAGCGTCTCGTACACGGTCAGGTCGTCGAGCCCGCTGTCGCCGCGTGAGACATCGACGGCCGCGCAGAGCAGTTCATCCGCACGGGCGAGGTCGCGTTCGCGTATGCGCACCGACCCAGTGGCATCCACCTCCGCGAACGGACGCGCCGCGTTCGTGCCCAGCGCGAGCCGCGCGAACACCGCTGCCGGGTGCTCGGCGTGCTCGGCGACCACGGTTTCCAGCGCGTTCGTGCCGTCCGCGAGATACGGCGAGTCGCTGCCAAGCAGGGTCAGCGCCATGCCAGCCTGGTCACGCAGCAGCAGCTCCGCCACCTGGTCGTCGGACGACGTCCTCGGCGCGACGACGCGCACCGTCGTCGTGTCGGACACCAACATCGTGCCGTCCGGCGCGGCGTACGACGCCCTGATCCGGTACGTGCCAGGGTCGTCGTGGCCGCTGCTGACCAGTGCGGGATCGGCGCAGTGCTGCACCGGCGGTTGGTACACGATGGTGTCGCCTCGTGGCCTGCTCACAGCGAGGTGCACGAAGCCGTACTTCGGGTGCAGTTGGTCGCGGCGGTGCACCAGTTGGGTGCGCTCGGCGGTCAGCGTGATGTTGAGGACCATGCATGCCGAGCAGCGGACGCGGGTCGGCTGGCTCGATCGACAGCCGCAGGCCGCTGGTGTCGGACACCCGGTCGAGGAACTCCTCGCCGACATCAAGGGCCGCGCCGGTGCCGAACGGATTACCGCCCATGATCAGGTCGTTGCGGAACCCGTGCCGCAGGTGCGCCAGCTCCAGGGCGTCGAACTCGAAGCCGAACGCCGCCCAGAACGCCGACGCTCCGCTGGGTGCGCCGCCACCGGGGTTGTAGTTCTGCGGGTAGTTCATCCAGGACAGCGCGCCGGGCCGGTTCGGCAGCGGGGGGTTCATGTAGCTCTTGTGGAACGAGTGGAACAGGTTGAAGCAGTGCCCCAGCTCGTGGACGTTGACGTAGAGCTGTTCCCGCTGGTTCTGCGCCGAGCCGGAGGAAATCGCCTGGTAGAAGCTGGCGCAGCCCTGCCGTTGCAGGCCCTGCTGGTCGAACATGATGCCGCGCAGCCCGACGCCGAACTCGTGTGCGCGGGCGTGCAGCAACCACACCTTGTACTGCGGCTGCTCCTGCCAGCGCGAGAAGTGCGCCTGCATCGCGTGGTGCAGACTCGCGTTCGTCCAGAGGTAACCCGATGGCGTGGTGATGGTGTTGCCGCCGCCGGTGTCGAGCATCTGCACGCCCGCCTCGGAGTAGGCGCCGGCGACGCTCAGTGTGCGCCCGGTGCCGCCGCTGGGCAGCGAGCGGGTGTCGTACGTCCGGAACGGCGCGACACCGGCCTCGCAGTCCTCCTCAAGCTCGACGGTGCGGAACGCCGTCGACTCCCACATGCAGTGGTATCTGGCGCCTTTCGCGCCGCTCGGCGTCGACCACTGGAGCGTCGCGGCCGGTGCAGGCCGGCCGATGCGCGCCCTGGGGATGGTGACCGTGGCGACGGTGAACGTCGTGGACCACGTGGTGCGGGCGGTGCCGACGACGGTGACGTGCGAGCGCGACGTGCGTACCGTCACCGCGTCGACGGTCCAGGAGCCGAAGTAGCTGACGGTGGCCCCTGAGATGCGGTAGTAGTCGCCGCTGAGCCGACGCAGCGGGCGAGTTGGCCGTTGGCCTGCGGCATGTCCTCGGCCGTCAGCGCTTCTGGCGCGGCGGCTCCTGCTGTCGCTGCGGCGGGCGCGCTCGGGTCGGACTGCGACGCGCTTGCGGCGTCGCCCTGTGCGCTGGTGTCGACCTCGGCGTCGGGGATGGTGGGCTCGACGTCGGCAGATTCGACGTCGGTGATCGGGGCGTTGGGTTCCATGACGGTCATGGCTGCTCCTCGAATGGCGGGCGGGTCCGCAGGGAGGAGCCGTGCTGGGGTGTCGCCGGAGCTCAGCGGGCTTGACCTGAGCGCGGTTCATGTACTACGAAAAGCGGACCTCCTGGGATGGCGCCTGTCCTGCGGTGTCGGCAGGTAATACTTCGTGTACGGACCGTGTGAGTTGCGGGTCAAAAGTCCCCACGTCGCAGCGGTGGCGCGGTCCGGTGGGCAGGTGGCGGTCAGCCGCCCCACGTGGCGTCTCATCACGAGGCGAGCGCGGCCCCGAATCCGACGAGCGCCGTCCCCATCAGCGCGTCCATGGACCGGCGCACGCGGCGGCGGTTCAGCCACACGCGGGCGCGCTGCACCACGATCAGCAGGAGCAGCAACCACATCGCGCCCAGCACGCCGACCGCGTTCGCGAGCAGCAGCGCCTCCGCCATCGACGTCTGCGCCGGATCGATGAACTGCGGCAACACCGACAGGTACATGACAAGCACCTTCGGGTTGGTCACGTTGGAAAGGAACCCCTCGCGGAAGCAGCGGAGCCCGCCGGAACGTCGTCCCGCGCCGACCTCGCCGCTGTACTCGCCGCGCCACGCCGCGCGCAGCGCCTGCACGCCGAGGTAACACAAATAGGCGACGCCGCACCAACGCAGCACGGTGAACAACGTCTGCGACTGCGCCACCAGCGCGCCGAGGCCGAGCGCGGCGGCGCTGCCGTTGAGGATGTTGCCGCTCGCGATGCCGCTGATGCTGGCCAGCCCGCCCTTGCCGCCGCTCGACAGCGAGTTCTTCAGCATCACCATGGTGTCGGGTCCCGGTGCGATCACCAGGAGCACGACCAGCACGAGGTAGCTGCCGTACTCGGTCCAAGACGTCCCCATGGCTGTCACGCTAACGGGGTACGCAACGGATTTCTCGCGGATGTGACGCACTCCAGGTGGCGCGCGGTGCGCAGCCGGGCACACGGGAGGCAGCGGGTGGGCGCCTGGTGTGAATGTGCCCTCGCGGTACCAGGTTACCGGCCAGTACTCTGTTGAGATCGGGGTAAGCACGCCAAGGTCTCGGAGGTCAGGACATGCCGTACCCAGCCGACAACGAGCGCGATCGCCCCTGGGTGATGCGGACCTACGCCGGACACTCGTCCGCGACGGCGTCCAACGAGCTCTACCGTCGCAACCTCGCGAAGGGGCAGACGGGCCTGTCGGTGGCGTTCGACCTCCCCACCCAGACCGGCTACGACGCCGACCACCCGCTGTCGCGGGGCGAGGTCGGCAAGGTCGGCGTGCCGGTCAGCCACATCGGTGACATGCGCCAGTTGTTCGAGGGCATTCCGCTTGCCGAGGCGAACACGTCGATGACGATCAACGCGCCCGCGATGTGGCTGCTTGCGCTGTACGTGACGGTGGCCGAGGAGCAGGCGCGCGAGCAGGGCGCTGACGTGGATGGCGTCCTCGCGCAGCTGACCGGCACCACGCAGAACGACGTCATCAAGGAGTACCTGTCGCGGGGCACCTACATCTTCCCGCCCGGCCCCAGCCTGCGGCTGACCACCGACACCATCGCGTGGACCGTGCATCACGCGCCGAAGTGGAACCCGATCAACATCTGTAGCTACCACCTGCAGGAGGCGGGCGCGACGCCGACGCAGGAGGTCGCCTACGCGATGAGCACCGCGATCGCCGTGCTCGACGCGGTGCGCGACTCCGGCCAGGTCACGGCGGACGACATGGCGCGGGTGGTCTCGCGGATCTCGTTCTTCGTCAACGCCGGCGTCCGGTTCGTCGCGGAAATGTGCAAGATGCGGGCGTTCGTCCAGCTCTGGGACGAGATCACCCGCGAGCGTTACGGCGTCACCGACGCCAAGGCGCGCCGGTTCCGGTTCGGCGTCCAGGTGAACTCGCTCGGGCTCACCGAGGCGCAGCCGGAGAACAACGTCCAGCGCATCGTGCTGGAGATGCTCGCGGTGACGCTGTCCCGCGACGCGCGGGCGCGGGCGATCCAGCTCCCGGCGTGGAACGAGGCGCTGGGGCTGCCGAGGCCGTGGGACCAGCAGTGGGCGCTGCGGATGCAGCAGGTGCTGGCGTTCGAGACCGACCTGCTGGAGTACGGCGACCTGTTCGAGGGCTCGACGGTGGTCGAGGCGCGGGTGCAGGAGATCGTCGAGGGCGCGCGGGCCGAGATCGAGCGCGTGCAGGACCTCGGCGGCGCGGTCACGGCTGTCGAGAGCGGTTACATGAAGTCGGCGCTGGTGTCCTCGCTTGGCGAGTACCGGCGCAAGGTGGAGACCGGCGAGCGAGTGCTTGTCGGCGTCAACAAGTTCGACACCACCGAGCCGAGCCCGCTGCAAGCCGAGGGGGCGCAGGCCATCGAGACGGTCGACCCCGAGGTGGAGAAGCAGGCCGTCGCCGCGCTGGAGAAGTGGCGCGCCGA
The DNA here is from genome assembly GCA_009377475.1 of Actinophytocola sp. Lineage (GTDB taxonomy): Bacteria > Actinomycetota > Actinomycetes > Mycobacteriales > Pseudonocardiaceae > Haloechinothrix_A. The sequence goes on along the minus strand of WHTY01000058.1, from coordinate 21,012 downwards.
GCGGGACAGCGACGCCGTCGCCGCCGCGCTGGACGCCCTCAAGACCGTCGCTGGCACATCGGAGAACCTGTTCGAAGCGACGATCGCGTGCGCCAAGGCGGGCGTGACGACGGGGGAGTGGGCCGGTGCGCTGCGCGAGGTGTTCGGCGAGTACCGCGCGCCGACCGGCGTGACGGCGACGTCGACAAGCGGCTCCGGCGACGAGCTGGCACGGGTGCGCGAGCGCGTCACGGAGACGGGGGACGAGCTGGGCGAACGGCTGCGGATACTGGTCGGCAAGCCGGGCCTCGACGGGCACTCCAACGGCGCTGAGCAGGTCGCGGTGCGTGCCCGCGACGCCGGTTTCGAGGTCATCTACCAGGGCATCCGGCTCACCCCGCAGCAGATCGTGGCGGCTGCGGTGCAGGAGGGCGTGCACGTCGTCGGGCTGTCGGTGCTGTCCGGCTCGCACCTCGAAGTCGTGCCCGAGGTGGTCGACGGCCTGCGCGCGGCTGGCGCGGGCGACGTGCCGGTGATCGTCGGCGGGATCATCCCGAGCGACGACGCCGCGTCGCTGACCGAACGCGGCATCGCCCGGGTCTTCACCCCGAAGGACTACGAGCTGACCGAGATCATGGCCGAGATCGTCACCGTTGTCCGGGAGGCGCGTGGGCTAACGGGGTAGCGGCGTCGCGGGTAGGGCCGAGCGCGCTCAGTGCGCCTTGACCGCCCCGAGGAACGCTTGGGTGCGCTCGTTCTGGGGGTGGTCGAGAACGTCAGCGGGCCGGCCGGACTCGATGACCTGTCCGTTGTCGAACATCAGCAGCCGGTCGGCCATCTCCCGCGCGAATGCCATCTCGTGCGTCACCAGCAGCATCGTGGTGTTGCCCTCCTCGGCGATGTCGCGCAGCACGTTGAGCACCTCGCCGACCAGCTCGGGGTCGAGCGCGGAGGTGACCTCGTCGAAGAGCATCACGCGGGGCTCGCACGCCAGGGACCGCGCGATGGCCACCCGCTGCTTCTGACCGCCGGAAAGCTGGCCCGGCGTCTGGTTGGCCGCGTGAGCCAGCCCGACCTTGTTGAGCAGCTCCATGCCGGTGTCGGTCGCCTCATCGCGCCCCTTTCCGTGCACCTTCATCGGCGCGAGCATGATGTTCTCCAGCGCCGTCATGTGCGGGAACAGGTTGAAGTGCTGGAACACCATGCCGATGTCGGAGCGCACCTCGCTGATGTGCTTCTCACTGGCCGGGCGCAGCTTGTCACCGTGCGGCTCGTGGTAGAGGTGGCGGCCGCCGATCTGGACGGTGCCGGAGTCGGGACGTTCGAGGGTCATCGTGACCCGCAGGATCGTGGTCTTGCCCGATCCAGAGGGGCCGATGATGACGACGCGCTCTCCCGGCGCCACGTCGAGATCGAGGTCGCGCAGCACCACGTTGGTGCCGAACGCCTTGTTGATCCCGTGGAAGCGGACGCCTGCCGCGCCCTTCTTGGCGGCGCTGTCGGACACTCCGGACGTCGCGAGGGTTTCAGACTCGCTCATACGCTATTTTCCTTTCGAGCTGGCGGACGGCCCAGGCGGCCGGCAGGCTCGCCATCAGGAAGCCGACACCGACGATCAGGTATGGCTCTGGCACTCGGAAGGTCTCGGCGGCCACCTGGTCGGCGAAGAAGAGTACGCCGTGGACGCCGACGATGAAGGCCAACGGCGCGTCCTTGAACGCGGCGACCAGGTAGTTGCCGAGCGCGGGCAGCACATTGGGCACCGCCTGCGGGAGGACGACCCTTGTCCATTTGGTGACCGGACCGAGGTTGAGCGCGGTGGCTGCCTCCCACTGGCCCTTGTCGACGCTGTTGATGCCGGCACGGTAGGCCTCGGAGCAGTACGTCGCGTAGTGGACGCCGAGGCCGAGCATCAGCAGTGCCATCGGCGAGAAGTCGAGCCCCGGGATGAGGCGTCCGAAGGCCTGCCAGAAGAACAGCTGCACCAGCACCGGCGTGGAACGAATGAACTCGATGACCGTCATAGTCGGCCAGCTGACGAAGGGCAACCTTGCCCGCCGCCCAAGGGCGAGGAAGAGACCAAGCACCACCGCGACGGCGAAACCAAGCAGGGCCCCCTTGATCGTGACCAGCAGCCCCTGCAGCATCAGCGGGATGAGGTGGAAAAACCACATCCAGTCGAACTTCACGAGACCGCCGGGGGGCTCCATCTTCGTCCGGTAGAAGTTCGGCGACTCTACGAACCCCACGAGGAGCGCATAGACCAGGACGATGACCAGAACCGGCACCATGATGTCCGGACGCCGGTACCACTTTCGGTGCGGCCGGTACTCCTCGATCTGCAAGTCTTCGGCGGCATGCGCGGCCGCGTTGTCCGTGACGCTCATCCGGTCACCCCAGGAGTCGCGGATCGAATATGGGCGGGGAGCTGCTCGGGTGTCAGCGTCGGGCCGCCTTTATAGCTCTGTTCCACCCGCCGTTCCCACAGCTTGAACAGCACGTTCACGACCTGCGCCAGGATGAAGTAGAGGACAAGCACGTTGAGCAACAGGATCGTCAGGGTGCCCGCCTGGTTGAACAGCTGCTCCTGCCGGATGTTGTTCGCCGACTGCATGATGTCGGGGACGCCGACCAGGCTGACCAGCGCGGTGCCTTTCAAGATCTCGATGGTCAGGTTGCCCATCGGCGGCAGGATGACCGTCATCGCCTGTGGCAGGACCACGTGGCGCAGCCGCTGCGTCTGAGTGAGGTTCAGCGAGAGCGAGGCCTCGGTCTGTCCCTTCGGCACGGACAGGATCGCGCCGCGGATGATCTCCGCGCCGTAGCCGCCCATGTTGATGCCGAGTGCGATCGAGGCCAGCAGGATCTTCGAGGTCTGCGGGACGTCCAGCAGGATCGGGATGGCCACGGCCATGATGAAGAGCAGGATGATCGACGAGATCCCTCGTGCGAACTCCACGAACACCAGTGCGGTGCCACGGATCCACCGGTGATCGGACAGGCGCGCCACCCCCACGATGAGGGAGAGCACGATCCCGAGCGCGAAGGAGTAGACCAAGATCTGGATCGTCACCAGCGAGGCCTCGACCAGGGTCCGGTACTGGCTGAACGGCAGGATCCAGCCCTTGGCGACTGCCCACATGCCTGCCAGGAGCACGAGCCCGGCATACAGCAGGATGGACATCACCATGCCGATGGTTCTGCCAAGGACTAGTTGTGCGCGGTCGTCGTCATCCCGCTTACGGAGCTCTTCGTTGCCCATCCACCAGGCAACCGGCCCCAGCAGCGGGATCGGGATGCTGAGGAAGCCGAGCAGTTGCACCAGCTTGGTGCGAGGGTGCTCGATCTCGGGTGGGGCGGCGCTATAGCTGGGCCCGTTCGTACTCACGGCATCACCTCGATGTCAGGCCAAGTGCTTCCGGGGCCGGGCTGCCCGGCCCCGGAGACAGCACTGGAGACTCAGCTCACTTCGGGGCTTCCTTGAAGTCTTCCGTTGTCATCTCGTTGGCCTTGGCCACTTCCTCAGCCGAGGGGCCGTCCTGGTCCTCGTACTTGGTGATGATCTCGGTGGTGGTGCCGTCCTTGCGGAACTTGTTCAGCTGCTCGTTGAACGCGTCCCGGAACTCCTGGTCCTCGAGACGGAAGGCATAGCCACCGCATGGCGGAACGCTGTCCTGCGGGATGAACGACTCCACGGCTTCGATGCCCTTGCGGGCCTTGACCTGCGACTTGACGGTTGCCGCAGTGCCGGTGACGGCGTCGACCTCACCGGCCTCCAGCGCGGCGTACATCTGGTCGATGCCGGAGTAGGTCTCCAGCTGCTTGTCCGGGATGCCCGCGTCCTCGGCGTAGTCGACCTCGACGGTGCCGCTGGCCACGGCGAGCGTGAGGTCCGAGTTGTCGACGAAGGACTGGTAGTCCTCGATGTTGTCCGGGTTGTCCTGCTTCACCGCGAGCGACTCGCCGATGCAGTAGTCCGGGTCGGAGAAGGCGACCTGCTTCATGCGATCGGGGGTGAGATACATACCCGCCGCGACCACGTCGAAACTCTCCGCCTGGAGGTTCTTGACCAGCGCGCCGAAGTCGACGACCTCGAACTTGAAGTTGGTGTAGCCCATCTCCCTGAGCACGGCCCGGGCGACGTCCGGCGAGAAGCCGGTCACCTTGTCGCCCTTTTGGAAGCCGTAGGGTTGCTCGTTGGCGATGCCGATGGTCAGCGGCTCGTTCTTCGGCGGCAGACCGCTTTCATCGCCGCCACCGTCACCTCCGCAACCGGTCAGTGTCAGCGCGGCGGCTCCGACGAGTACCGCTAGACGGCGACGAAGCCTGCTGGTGTGGATGGCCCACATGTGGGGACCTCCTCTTCGTTTTCAGTCGCGTGTGTTGTCGCTACCCTAGGGCACTGATCACTCACACGGACAGAATTCTTGCAAGGTCGTAATCAACGGGCCTTGACCTGCACTGATGTGGGCGACACGCCGTGCGGGTGTCGTGGGTGCACGGCTCCTGGGGCTGATTGCGACGTCTCCTACACCGACATGATCATAACGATGGGCCATGGCTACCGCGACAGATCGGCGCGGATTGTGGCGGTGCTGGCCGCGCTGGACACGGTAGCCGCGCGCAAGCGATTCGAGCGGTGGCAAGACCACGACGCCACATTCGCTGTACGTGATGAGTACGTCAAAGGTCCGGACCTTGTCCGTTCAGCCTTATCGTCTGGATCGCTAGTGTTGAGATGGTCCGATCCGTCCGTCGTGGCCGGATCGGAGCCGTGAGCCGATTGTCGCTTCAGCGCGAACGGGTCGAGGACATCATACGAGGGAGGTCGTCGTTGATACGAAGCCGGGTGATGCGAGCCGCGCTCAATGTATTAATGGTCTTGGGTCTCGCGGTCGGCTCGACCGTGGCGTTTAACGCGGTTCAAGAACCAGCAGCGTGGGCGAGTCATTGTAATTTTCGTGCGTATGTCGATAAGCACGACCGATACAACCGGTACTGGGGCGTCGGTTATGTCACCTGCAACAGCCTGGACAAGCTGAGGGTGACCGTCCGCTTGTACAAGTACGGACCGCCATGGAGTGACCGTGCGGTTTTGAAGGACACCGCCTCTCGGTTATGCGATCGGACTGGCAGTTATTGCAGGGCGCAAACGGGCGTTTTCCGGTCTAAAGCCGGAGTTCAATGGTGTGCTCAGGTCACAGGGCGCTCCGCCTGGGATAGTTGGTGGAACTTGCACAAATACACAAGCTGCACGGGTTAGCTGCTAGTAGCACGGTGAAAATGGCCAGGAGGTCAGCCATGTCATTTAAATGGATTACGACTGCTATCAGAGGGCTCGTGACATTAACTCTCATCGCATTCCTGGCGTTCTCGGTCTTCATTGGATCGGCTTCGGCTTCGGTGCCGAGAGGGCAATGCGATCTCAATTACAGCGGGGTGTACTTCAAATATATTAACGGCGGATGGAAAGCGATCGCCAGTGGGTCGGCTGAATGCTCGGCACTCTACGTTGAGATGCGAGTCATTCTTTTCAAGAACGGCAGTGTGTACGCGGCACGGACCAAGCAGTGGTCCCAATCCTGGGATTCCCAACGCTATGACCTCAGTGTCCGGAAACCTGACCCGGCCGGCAGACAGAAGTACCGTGCGGTGACCAGGGTCAGGTGGGTCGACCAGTTCGGAACCACTCATACCAAACGCAAGGCGTCGACGGCGGCGTACTTCTAGGGCAATACGCACCTGGCGAAGGCCACACCGTAACGCGGTGTGGCCGTCGCCAGGTGGCTCGGCTGGCGAAGGCCACCAGGGACGTGGGCTTCGTCAGACTGTCTCTAGATCTTGGAATGTCGCCAACGCGAGAAAGGCAGCCATCGAAATCTCATGCACTGATGCGGTTTTTCTTAGCGCAATGATCGAGGAAGCGATTTTCTGGACTCGATCACTGCAGTAGCGGGTTACCGGTTCCTCAACAGTGGTCGCGCAGCGGCAACTTTTTCTGTCGCTTTTCGGTGTTGTCGACGCGTCGGCGGCCCTGGTAGCGGCATGGAGGAAAGTAGTGCGCTGACTAGCGGTGAGTTCTAGCGCATTCGCGAGTAGTTCGGCCGTGAGGCGACGAGGTGATCGGCGCTTTCCTCGCTCCAATGAACTGATAGCGTCACTACTGATAGTAGTGCGTTCCGCCAGTGCCTCCTGCGTCAGGCCAGCATGTCTCCGGTAACGACGAAGGATGTCACCAAAGTTGGCTTCACCGTCATCGATCTCCATTCCCCCTCCTCTGGATCCTTGTTTCGGCGCGTATTCGGCGCTGCGGCGAAGAATCGTAGCAATGACTACCCGGGAGAGATGTTATGTTGGCTATCATTGCCCTGGATGGATGAAAACTCGTAGGCGACTGCCGTCGCGTCATTGGTTCTGACGCGACGCGCGAGAACCGACGATCACGCTGGGATCCGGAACCCCGTCGCCGGGGGAGGCAGAGCCACGCCCTACCGCTTCGGCAGGGCGTGGGACGCCGACAATGCGTTCGGATCGTGGAACGCGAACGCCGCGCCGTCGGTGCGGTACAGCTCGGCGTAGCGGGCCATTCGCTCGGGGTCGAGCGTGACGCCGATGCCTGGGGCGGTGGGCACGGGGACGTGGCCGTCGCGGTAGTGCGACGGGGCGTCCCCGGCGATCCCGCCGCCGAAGCCGACCGTGACGTCGTCCGCGAGCAGCGCGCCGTAGGCCTGGTTGGCGTGGCGGAAGTTCGGCGTTGCCGCGATGAGATGCGTGGCCGCTGCCAGCGCGACGCCCAGCTCGCCAAGGCTGTGCTTGACCACGGTCAGCCCCGCCGCCTCGGCGATGCCCGCCGAGCGCTTGAGGTTGAGCAGGCCACCGTCCATCTGGTTGTCGGCGGAGAGGACGTCGGCGGCACCGGCGCGGATCACGGCGAGCTGGTCGTGGCGGGTCCAGCTCGCCTCGTTGGCCAGCAGCGGCACGCCCACGCGCCCGCGCACGTAGGCCATCTCGTCCAGGCAGCGGCCCGACACCGGCTGCTCCACCAGCTCAAGGTTGAACCGTTCGAGTGAACGGATCATCCGCACGGCCTCGCCGGGTGACCACGCTTCATTCGCGTCGATGCGCAGCTTCGCGTCGGCGCCAGCGCCGTCGCGCAGTGCCTCCACTCGCGCGATGTCGGTGTGCGGGTCGTCCGAGCCCACCTTGAGGTAGCACGTCGCGAAGCCGTGTTTGGTGGCCAACGCCGCTTCGGTGCCGACGGCGTCCGGTGTGCCCGCCGCGACGTAATAGAAGGACTCGACCTCGTCGCGGAACCGGCCGCCGAACAGGTTCACCAGCGGCTGCCCGCAGGCCTTCCCGACGATGTCCCAGCACGCCATCTCGACGGCGGCGATTGCGGGGCTGCTGGCGCGGACGTGGTGCCAGGTGCCGACCAGGTCGATGCGCCGCACCAGCCGTTCGATTGCGAACGGGTCCTCGCCGATGACCAGCGGCTCCAGGTCGCGAAGGACCGCGAGCACGACGTCGACCGACGGGTACGCCGCCGCCTCCCCGATGCCGACGACGCCCTCGTCGGTCTCGACGTCGATGAGCACGCTGACCAGGCCGCGTCGCCGTCCGAATGCCCACACCTCGTCGGCGCGGAACGGCACGGCCACCGGGGTCGCGTGGAGTTTCGTGATACGCATCAGGTCACCACCGTGAGGTCGCGGGAGGTCGATGTCAGCAGCTCAGCGCCGTGCGGGGTGACCAGCGCGGTGTCGGAGACGACGTGGCCAGCCACCCACGACATGAGGTGGAACGCCATGCCGGACGCGATCGGCGTGTCGCCACCGGCGCGGATGCCCAGCACCTCGCCGCCACCGACCCAGCTTGGCGGGAAGCCGATGCCGACCAGGTAGCCGCAGTGATGTCGCAACGGCCAGGAGGGGGAGTCCGACCCGGCGACGGCGTGCTGCCAGCGGGCGTAGACCTGCCCGGTGGTGACGCCGGGGTGCAGCGCGTCGCGGGCGGCGTTGAGGCCCGCGAGCGCGGCGGCGTGCGCCTCGGCGGCGCCATCCGGCAGGCTGCCGAGGTAGACGGTTCTGCTCAGCGGGGCGTGGTAGCGGGCGACGCAGCCGGATAGTTCGAGGAACAGGCCGGTGCCTGGTTGCAGCGGGCGCGGCTGCCAAGAAACGTGCTCCTGGTCCAACAGCGACAATGGTCGGATCAGCGGCGCGAACCCCGGTTGCTGCCCGCCCGAGGCATACATCGCGTGGTGCACGGCAGCGGCGACGTCGTGCTCGCCCGCACCGGGTCGGGCGGCGGCGACCCCGGCGGTCATGGCGGCGTCCGAGACGCCTGCCGCACGGCGGGTCAGCGCGATCTCGACGGCGGACTTCACCGCCATGGCGTCGGTGAGCAGCGCGTCCGTGTCGCGCAGGTGCAGCCACGGCGTCGCGGCGCGGATACGCGCGAGGATCGTGGGCGGGAAGAACAGGGCGCCCGTCTCGACGCCGACGGTCGCGCCATCGGGTACGAGCTCGCCGAGCACCGCCGAGACGGCCATCGCGGGATCGTCGCCGTCGGCGAAAGTGACGTGACGGCAGTGGGGGAGTTGCGCGGCGATGGTGGGTCGTTCCATCGCGCGGGTGACGATCACCGGATCGCCGTCGGCGGACACGAGGAGCAGGGTGAAGGCGAAGTAGCCGAGGTGGTCCAGTCCGGTGAGGTAGTAGATCCGCTCCGGGCTGGCGATGGCGATGGCGGCGAGGTCGGCGTCGGTCATTCTGGCGCGCAACCCGGCGAGGCGGGCGGCGCGTTCGGTGTCAGGTGCGGCCGGGACGGCGTCGGGGGTGGCTGGCTGTGCGGCGTCGGGCGCGGTGGCGGCGGGCTGTGCTGCGACGGCGGTGCGGTCGTCTTGGGCTTGCTGCGCGGCCGCGGCGCTCATATCGGTACTCACACCGCCAGGATGCGGTCGCGCAACCATCAGAACCAGCGACGATTTCTTGCCGCAGCCATTAGATTGTCTACATGTTGGAAGTTCGCAGGCTCCGGCTGCTGTGGGAGCTGTCCCGGCACGGCACCATCGCCGCGACCGCGCGGGTGTGCTCGCTGACGCCGTCGGCGGTGTCGCAGCAGCTTGCGCTGCTGGAGCGGGAGGTCGGCAGTCCGCTGCTGCTCCGCGACGGACGTCGTCTTGTGCTCACCGAGGCCGCGCGCGTGCTGGTCGAGCACACCGAACAGGTGCTCGCGGACCTCGAAGCCGCCGAGGCCGGTGTCGCGGAGCTGTCCTCGACGGTGCAGGGCGTGCTGACCATCGCCGCGTTCCCCACGGCGGCGAGGGCGCTGGTGCCCGCCGCGATCGCGCGGTGCCGTGCCGAACACCCCGGCCTGCGGTTGCGGCTGACCGAGCAGGGCCAGGTGGCTGGGGCGATCGACGCGCTCAAGGCGGGCGACGTGGACGTCGCGCTGGTGTACTCGTACAACCTGCTGCCGCGCGTGCGCGTGCCCGGCGTGACGACGGAGAAGCTGCTCACGGAGCCGCTGCTGGCCGCGCTGCCCGCCAGCGGGCGGCCGGATGGTCCGATCGCGCTGGGCGAGCTGGCGGAGCACCAGTGGATCGCCGCGCAACGGGACGACGACCTGCGCGTGATGCTGGAGCGGGCCTGCGGGCTCGCCGGGTTCGCGCCAGCGCTGGACTTCACCAGTTCGGACTACACGGTGATCTTCGCGCTGGTGGAGGCGGGTCTCGGGGTGTCGCTGGTGCCTCGGCTTGCGCTGGAGTCGATGTCAACGCGCATCCAGCTCCGCGAGATCGCCGAGCCCGCGTTGTCGCGCACGATCTCGGTCGCGGTGCGCGCGGGCAGCAGCCGCAACCCGCCGATCGCGGCGGTGCTGGCCGCGCTGCGCACCGTGGCCGCCGAGATCGTGCGAGGGGAGTGAGCGACCCCGGGCGGGGTGTACCGCACATCGGCTCACACTTCGAGCGGCTCGGCCGCACCGTGGGTCAGTACGCGGGCGCCAGTGGACTCCACCACGAAGGTCTGGCTGAGACCTACGCCTGCCTCGCCGAACCTGCGAAACGATGCGGGCACGTGGAAGACCATCCCCTCCGCAAGCGGCGCGGGGTTGTCGACGGTGATGGCGAACGGCGCGCCGTCCATCCAATGGGGCGGGTGGGCGAGCCCGACGGGGTAGCCGAAGAGTTCGTGGAATACGACGTCGTCCGGCAACGGGCCGACGGCCGATGCGGCTCGCTTGGCGACTTCCGAGCATGTGACGCCTGCCCGTGCTGTGTCGAGAACAGCAGCCAGTGCCGTAGTGGCAAGTTCGGCCAACTGTTCGATCGAGGACGACGGTCGGGAGTGGTATAGGGTGCGCATGACCGGCGCGTGGTAGCGGTGGTGCGCGCCGGAGAACTCCATGAATGTCGAGTCTGGGCTCAGCGGGACGTGTCCGACGGTGGAGTGCGCGATACCGGCACGGGAGCCGGTCGCCACGGTTGGTCCCCAGGCTGACGCGGAATTCGAGTCTCGGAGCAGGGCGGCGCTGATAGTCGCAGCGAGCGCGGCGTCGGTCGCGCCCGGCTCACGGGCCGCTTCGACCGCTGCCTCGACACCGCGTTGTGTCGCGACGGCGGCCCGCTCGACGCACCGGATCTCCGCCTCGGACAGCACCAGCCGGACCCGTTCGACCAGGAAGTCGCCGTCGATCACAGCGAGGTCGTCGTGCCGGAGCATGTCCGCCACCTGGGGCGGCGCTGCCGGGTGCGTCAGCTCGACGGCGATGCGTGCCCGCCTCGGAAGGAGCCGGGAGACATGGTCGGTGACACGTCGCAGCGCACGGCTCGCGGAGGCGTATCGGAAGTACCGCACCGTCGGCGCGCGGCTGCTGACCAACACGCGGCCGACCTCGAAGTCCGGGACGTACAGCACGACGTCCGATTCGGTCACCAGCAACGGCTGCGGGAGGCGTTCCGCCGTGTGGTACCCGCACAGGTACTCCACACTGGACGGCCGGAACACCAGCACCGCGTCAAGGCCCTTGTCCGCCATCCGCTCGCGCACGCGGGCGAGCCGCGCCGCGTACTCGCCCGCGTCGAACGGCAGCTGAGCGCCATCGACGAGTTCCGTGACGGCGTTCGGCGTGAGCCAGCGCGGCGGGACATCGGATTCGAGTCCCGCGAGATCGGGTCCGCTGGGGTGTCGCTCCGCTCGGCGCATCATGCCAGGCTACAAACCACACCCCATCGGGGCATCCCGTTAGCTGACCGCTCCCCGGAACCGCGCGAACTGCTCCTCGGTCAGCGCGATCCAGGTCGCCGCGCCGACCGCGAGCAGTTCGCCGTCGGCCGACCAGATCGCCGACGCGGAGCGTTCCTTGCGGCCGTCGTCGGAGATCGGCCACCCGGCGGCGACGGACGGCTCGCCCGGTTCGGGGAGCCGTTCGATGCGGACGGCGAGGCTGCCGAGCACGTGCGGGTGGGGATCGCGGCTGTAGTAGGTGGCCCAGCCGCTTGGGCAGTCCAACGCGGCCCACAGGACCAACGGGTCCAGCTCGCCGTCCTCGCGCGGCAGCGACGGGTCGGGCGTCCACGGCCACGCGATCATCGGCTCTGGCCGGTTCACCTTGCCGGGGAACAGCCGCAGGCCGTCGCCATCGGCGCGGTCGGGACCGCAGGTGAAGCAGGTCGGGAAGTAGTGCATCGCCCGGTAGGCGTCGTGGTCGAAGTGGTCGATGGCGTCCTTCGCCTCGGCCGGGGTCACCGGCGTCGGCAGATCGACGTCGACCGTCGCGGGGCTGGCCTGCGCGATCAGCGTGTCGCCGTCGTAGAGGCTCACGGCGTCCTTGCTGTCTGTGCTGTCTGTGCCGTCCCCGCCGCGCTCCACTCGCATCGGCCGTTCGACCGGGGGTGGTACCCGCAGGCTGGTTTGTGCGGTGCCGTGCGTGCAGGCCCGGGCGGTGATGCCGCACGCGTACCCACCGTTGGCTGAGCGGGGCGGTCCGTTGAACCGGCCCGCGATCGTCACCGTGTCGTTCATGCCGCCATCATGTCCGGTGGTCCGGCGATGGTGGCACTCGCGTCAGTCATGCTGGTTGGCGTTGTTGTGCTCGCGGTCGGCCTGCTTGCGGTCGGCATCGAGGTAACGCTGGCCCACGCGGATGTCCTGCAACGCCGAGTTGAAAATGCTGACCGCACGCAGGTCCTCACTGCGATGGCGCTCGATCACGTGCGTCAGCAGCTCGGCCGCTTGGGCCAGCTCTGCGCGATCTTGCTCGCTGACCATCTCCATCATCCGTCTCCGCCGCTTGCGGGCGGCTGCCGTTGTCCTGGTGTGCACGACGGAACCGGTTCGCGTCGTGATCATAAACCCGGGCACCGACAGTCTTGTGGATGTCAGTTCCGACACGGCGTTGCGGGCGCGTCGGTTTGGGTTCTATTGCTCGATTCGGAGCCACGGCGGCGTTAGTTTGGTAGGTATGGCCGACTACCAGCACATCGTCGTCAAGCGCGAGGGCGAGACGGTGACCATCACGATGAACCGCGCCGCGCGTAGGAACTCGCTGTCCGGGGACCACCTCGCGGAGCTACTGGACGCGTTCTCCGAAGCGGGCGAGACGGACGCGACCGGGATCGTGCTCGCGGGTGAAGGCCCGGTGTTCTCGGCGGGCCACGACTTCGGCGACGTCGCCGAGCGCGACTTCGACGGGGTGCGAGAACTGCTCGAGCTGTGCACCGAGCTGATGCGCACCATCCAGTCGGTGCCGCAGGTGGTGATCGCGCGGGTGCACGGGCTGGCGACGGCGGCGGGGTGTCAGCTCGTCGCGTCGTGTGATCTCGCGGTGGCGGCGGAGTCGGCCGGGTTCGCCCTGCCGGGTGGCAAGGGCGGCTGGTTCTGTCACACGCCCGCCGTGCCGGTGGCCCGATCGGTGGGCCGCAAACGCCTGATGGAGCTGGCACTCACCGGGGACCCCATCGACGCGCGCACCGCAGAGCAGTGGGGCCTGGTCAACCGGGTCGTGCCGGACGACGACCTGGACGATGCCGTCGTGGGCCTGCTCGGCAGGGCGACGCGGGGGAGCAGGTCGAGCAAGGCGCTCGGCAAGCGAACGCTGTACGCGCAGCTCGACCGGCCGGCGGAGGACGCGTACGTCGTTGCGATCGACGTCATGGCGCGGGCGTCGCAGTCACCCGCCGCGCGCGAGGGCATGGCGGCGTTCCTGAACAAGCGCAAGCCCGAGTGGCCGGAGTAGTCGTTACACGCTGGCGTCAGAGCGCTCCGCGGCCTGGGTCGGTACCAGCTCGAAGTGCACCGTGCGGCCGGTCTTCGCGCGGCCGAGGCGATGCGCCAGTGGCACGACGACCCCGTGCAGCAGCGGGTACTTGCGGCGCAGCATGCGCGCCGCGTGCCGGTACTCCTGACCGCTCAGCCGCCGCATCTGGCCGGTGTGAGCAGTGCCTGACGGCGTGCCGAACCCGCTGCACGGCCCGAACTCCACCCGGGGGTCGCTGGCCAGCCGCCGCGTCTTGAGCGACTTCTCGAAGCTGCGGACGAAAGCGCGGTCGCCGTCCACGGCGATGCTCACCGGTGTGCTTCCTGGCGTGCCGTCCTTGCGGAACGTCGTGAGCCGGATCGTCTTCTGCCGCACGAACGGCGCCAGCGTCGGCTCGGTCGTGCTGCCGACGTTGCCGACGACGTAGCCGACCTGCCGCAGCCGCAGCACCAACGCCACGGCGATGGCGATCGACACCGCGCCGAGCGCCCACGCCTGCCACGCGGCCCCGCCCAGGTCGAGGTCGACGACGTGGTTCACGGTGTGCGCGGTGTTCGCCACGAGGAACCCGGCGAGCGCGGTGGCCAGGGCGTCCGACCACAGCACCGCCAGCAGCAGCGTGACGCCCAGCCCGAGCTGGAAGGCGCCGATGTCGTGCAGGAAATGCTCATGGAACCCGAACCCAGCCCAGTCCCCGAACGACCGTGGGCCCACCAGCGCCCACACCCCGATCGCCGCCGTCGCGAGCCCTGCCAGCGTCGTCACCGCCGCGACATACCGCCGCGCGGCCACCTGTTCTCCGTTCACGAAGCCACCTCCGTTCGCCGTCCTCTAGCGATCTGACGAGAGAACGCCCCGGTGTGTGACAGGGTTACTCCCCGAACAGCGCCACGGTGAGCAACGCGGCGCCGCCGAGCACCTCGACGCAGCCAGCCCATCGCACCGAGCAGCAGCGTTCCGGTGCAGACCGAGCACACGCGCCGTGCGGTGCGCAGTGGCGCGAGCGCGGTGAGCAGGTCGGCCGACTCCGCAGCGGGGAACGCGCCGAGACCCCCGGCGCCGATGAGCGTGTCGACGTGCGCGGGGGCGTCCGCGAGCGCGATGTCCGCGCCAAGCGTCAGCCCGGAGTCGGTGCACACGGCGTCGCCGCTGGGTGTTGCGATCAGCAACCGGTAGCCAGCACCGCCGTTGATCTTCGTCGCGGTCGAGAACACCTCGGCGGGTCCGGCGACGTCGAGCAGTTGCACGCCCTCGTAGGCGACGATGAGCACGATGCGGTTGGTGGTCACGGCTCTTAGCCTGCGCCGCCGACGTCATGGCCACAAGGACACGTGCCCCTCGGATTCGGACATGAGCGGGTTGGCCGGGCCGCCTCCACCCGCACAGCGCCCATATCGCGCCGGAGTTGTCGCGATTTCGCGCGCTCAGCGGGTGGAGGCGGAACCGGGAGCCCGCTACATCCGGCGCTCGTGCAGCAGCAACTGCGCGTACGCGGCGATGGACTGCGCGTCGGTGATCTCACCCTCGCTGACCATCTTCTCGAAGTCCGATCGGGTGAACCACGCTGTGCGCATGTCCTGCTCCTCCAGCTCCCGGGCGTGCTCCCCCTCGGTGAGCCCCGTCGCAAGGAAGACCCGGCCTCGCTGGCTGGTCAGGCCGGGAGCGACGTCGAGCAGGCCGATCTCGACCATGCTGTCCGCGCGGAGCCCGGTCTCCTCCCGCAGCTCCCGCGCCGCGAGCTCGATCGGGGTCATGTGCTCCCGTTCGGGTGCCGTGCCCTGTGGAAACTCCCAGCGCCGCAGCCCGAGAGGGTAGCGGTACTGCTCGACGAGGTGCAGCCGATCGCCGTCCAGCGGGATGACCAGCGCGTAGTGCGGCTTGTCGACCACCCCGTAGATGCCCTCGGAACCGTCTGCGCGGCGGACGTCGTCCTCCCGCACGCTCATCCAGTTGTTGACGTACACCTCGCGCGAACCCAGCGTCTCCATGCCCCGCATTGTGACTTAGGCTGCTGCGCGTGCGTTTGGTGATCGCTCGGTGTGAGGTGGACTACGCGGGCAGGCTGACTGCCCACCTGCCGATGGCCACCCGGTTGTTGCTTGTCAAGTCCGATGGGTCGGTGTCGGTGCACTCCGATGACCGGGCGTACAAGCCGCTGAACTGGATGAGTCCGCCGTGCTGGCTCACGGAGGAGGACGGCGACGGCGGGGGCGCGGATGGGGTTGCGCGGTGGACCGTGCAGAACAAGGCGGGGGAGAAGCTCGTCATCACCATCGAGGAGGTGCTGCACGACCACGGCCAGGAGCTCGGCGCGGAGCCGGGGCTTGTCAAGGACGGCGTCGAGGCGCACCTCCAGAAGCTGCTCGCCGAACACATCACCACCCTCGGTGACGGCTACAGCCTGATCCGCCGCGAGTACCCGACCGCGATCGGGCCGGTGGACATTCTTTGCCGCGACGGCGGCGCGACGGTGGCCGTCGAGATCAAGCGGCGGGGCGAGATCGACGGCGTCGAGCAGCTGACGCGGTATCTCGACCTGCTCAACCGTGACCCGCTGCTGTCGCCGGTCGCCGGGGTGTTCGCTGCACAGCAGATCAAACCGCAGGCCCGCACGCTCGCCGAGGACCGTGGCATCCGCTGCGTGACACTGGACTACGACGCGCTGCGCGGCATCGAGTCGGACGAGTTCCGGCTGTTCTGACATCGCCGGGTGCGCACCGCCCCGGCCTCGCTGGGCCTCGCGGCCCCTCGCAGCTTCGCCAGACATATCGCGCCGCGGCGTCTCTCGGGGACGTCTCTCGGGGCTTCGCCAGGGAAATTGCGCCGCGATTCGGACATTGCGACATCTACCGGGCGCCATCCGTGCAATTTCCCTGGCGAAGCGGTGAACGCCCCGGTCGCGAGGCGTGCCACGGCGCTCGGGACGCCCCCGGCCGCGCGGCGCGCCTCGGCCGCGGGACGCACCACGGCCGCGCGGGCGCGCATCGACGTCGCCCAGCTGGAGGTTGTCCCCGCCACGTCCTTGTGCGTAGCGTTATGCGCATCCGACGATACGGAGGGTGTCATGAGCGGATGCGGATGTGGCTGCGGTAAGTGCTCCGGCCCCGGTTGCGGCTGCTGCTCGAACTGCGGCTGACGACGTCTCCGCGCGAGGCTGATCGCGTCATAATCCCAAACCACCGACGCCCAGTGGGTGCTCGGTGGTTTGGGCATGCGCTACCGAATACGGCGCCCCGTCTTTTCCGGTAACTGAGTAGCGCAAGGCGGATCTGCTGCGGCGCGGAAAATACCCCGGTCGCCACGCTGCCATGGGACGTGATCCATGGCACTATCGGCATATTACCCAGTAGTAGCCGAGGGCGGCGACTGAGCATCGGAGGCCCGCATGCCGCGTGAGTTCGCAACTGTTGGAGTGGTCGGCCTTGGCACCATGGGTGCTGGCATCGCGGAGGTGTTCGCCCGCAGCGGCATCCCCGTCGTCGGGGTGGAGCTGAACGACGACTGCATCGCGCGGTCGCGCGGCCACATCGAGCAGTCCACGGAGCGGGCGCTGGCGAAGGACAAGCTGGACGACGCGGCGCGCGAGGCCCTGCTCGACCGGATCACGTACACGACGTCGCTGGAGAAGCTGGCCGACGTCGACCTGGTCGTCGAGGCGATCCCGGAACACCTCGACGCCAAGGCGGACCTCTTCGAGCAGCTTGCCAAGATCACCAAGCCGGACGTGATCCTGGCGTCCAACACGTCGTCGTTGTCGATCACCGAGATCGGGGTCCACACGCCGCGGCCGAGCAAGGTCGTCGGCCTGCATTTCTTCAATCCCGCCCCGGTGATGGCGCTGGTCGAGGTGGTGCGCACCGTCGTCACCGAGCAGGACGTCGTGGACGACGTCGTCGCGCTGGCCGAGCGGATCGGCAAGAGCCCGGTGGTCACGGGGGATCGGGCCGGGTTCATCGCCAACGCGCTGCTGTTCGGCTACCTCAACCACGCGGTCACGATGTACGAGCAGCGCTACGGTACCCGCGAGGATCTGGACGCCGCGATGCGCTTCGGCTGCGGCTATCCGATGGGGCCGCTGGCGCTGATCGACCTGATCGGGCTGGACACCGCGTACGAGATCCTCGACTCGATGTATCACCAGTCACGCGACCGGCGGCACGCGCCCGCGCCGATCCTCAAGCAGATGATCACGGCGGGCCTGCTCGGCAGGAAGACCGGCAGGGGTTTCTACACCTACGACGCGCCCGACTCGCCGACCGTCGTCGCCGACGCGCTCACCCCGGACACGGCGTCGGCGGGGTCCGGCGCACGGCCGGTGCGTGCGGTTGGCGTCATCGGCACGGGCACGATGGCGACCGGGATCGTCGAGGTGTTCGCCAAGGCGGGCTACGACGTCGTCCTGCGCGCCCGGAGCGAGGACAAGGCCAACGGTGCGATCGCCAAGGTGCGCAAGTCGCTGGACAAGGCGGTGGCCAAGGGACGGCTGGCCGCCGAGGACGCCGATGCCGCGATCGGGCGGATCACGCCAGCGGTGGAGTTCAGCGCGCTGGCCGACGTCGATCTCGTGGTGGAGGCCGTCGCGGAGGACATCGACGTCAAGCGTGAGGTATTCACCGCAGTGGACGCCGTCGTGAAGCCCGGTGCGGTGTTGGCGACCACGACGTCGTCACTGCCCGTGGTGGAGTGCGCGGCGGCGACCAGCCGTCCGGCCGACGTCATCGGGATGCACTTCTTCAACCCGGCGCAGGTGATGAAGCTGGTCGAGGTGGTCAGCACGATCAGCACCGCGCCGGACGTCGAGGCCACCGTCACCGACGTCTGCGCGAAGGTGCGCAAGGTGCCGGTGCACTGCGGCGATCGGGCGGGCTTCATCGTCAACGCGCTGCTGTTCCCGTACCTCAACGACGCGGTGAAGATGCTGGAGGCGCACTACGCGAAGGCCGCCGACATCGACACCGCGATGAAGGTCGGCTGCTCGCTGCCGATGGGGCCGTTCGAGCTGCTTGACGTCGTCGGGCTCGACGTCTCGCTCGCCATCCAGCGGACGTTGTTCAACGAGTTCCGCGAGGCAGGGTTCTCGCCTGCGCCGCTGCTGGAACACCTGGTCAAAGCGAGTCGGCTTGGCCGCAAGACCGGGCAGGGCTTCTGGGACTACGGCTGAGGCGGTGCTACCGGACCGAGCCGAAGGTGCCCTTCGGTACATATTGCGTGCCGAAGGGCACCTTCGGCACGCACTGACCCATCGCGCGTGCGGGTGAGCGGCGTTGCGGCCAGGGTCGGGGCGGCGCAGGCTGAGAGGCGACCGGCGGCGCCGCCGGGGCGCTGCCCCGATCGGAAGGGGGTGGAGAGGCGTGTACGCGCGTTCCACCACAGTGCAAGCGCACCTGGATTCGATCGACAACGGCATCGCCTTCATCCGCGATGACGTGATGTCCGCGCTCATGGACATGCCTGGCTGCGTCGGGATGTCCATGCTCGTGGACCGGGAGATGGGCCGGTGTATCGCCACCAGCGCGTGGGACTCCATGGAGAGTATGCGGGCGAGTGAGGACATGGCGCGGCCGATGCGCGAACGGGCCGCGGAGATCATGGGCAACCGGGCGCAGGTGGACGAGTGGGAGATCGCGGTGCTGCACCGCGACCACCCGACGCACCAGGGCGCCTGCGTGCGGGCGACGTGGGTGCGGTTCGACGCCGACGCGCTCGACCGTGCTATCGACGTCTACCGGGTGGGCATGCTGCCCGCGATGCAGGACCTTGAGGGGTTCTGCAGCGCGAGCCTGATGATCGACCGGGAGTCCGGCATCGCGGTGTCGTCGGTGACCTACGACGACAGCGCCGCCATGGAGCGCACCCGCGACGAGGCCGACTCGCTGCGGCTGTCCGGGGCGCGCGACGCGGGCGTCGAGGTGCTGGACGTCTGCGAGTTCGAGCTCGCGCTGGCGCACCTGCACGTGCCCGAGATGGTTTAACCTGCTCGGCCCGGGCCGCCGGATTCGGGTCGGGTCAACCGCAGCAGCCGCCCCCGCAGCAGCCACCGCCAGCCGGTGCCGCCGCGGGGGCGGTGTTCATCGCGGGGCTCGGTGCGGAGCGGCCGGTCAGCGCGACCGTCGTCAGCAGCTTGACGGTGTCGTCGTGGCCCTCGGGGCAGGCGGCGGGCGCGCTGGCCTGGTCCATCGGCCGGTTCACCTCGAAGGTGGTGGTGCACTCGCGGCACCGGTATGCGTACGTCGGCATGCGTCGATTATCGCGCATGTCGGGCTTACGTCGAACGCCGTCGGCCGTCGTCCGTGATCAACACCAGACCTCGATCCCGGCGACCGGCTACGGCGGGCGGAAGTCGATCAACCTACCGCGCGCTGTTGCGCGAGAATGTCCGTTCCGTCGAGTTTCGCTGACAACACCGCGCGGTAGGTTGATCAACAACGGCTTGCGGTCGGGCTGGGCTCGACGGACGTCGTCAGGCGCGAGCGGCCGACGCGGCGCGAGATCAGGCACGCTTAGAGGTATGGACCGACCCGCACCGCCCGACGGGGTGCCGCACCTTGCCGAGGTCACGCCGTCCCTGCTCGCCGCGCTGGGCACACCCGGCTTCGAGAACACCCTCGGCATCGCGGGGGCCAGCTCGGCTGCGGTGCTGCTCATCGACGGTCTCGGCGCCGAGCTCCTCGACGCCTACGCGGCCGACGCGCCGACGTTGGCACGGCTTCGGACCGGCACGCTGCACGTCGGGTACCCGTCAACGACGTCGGCGGGGCTCGCCGCGATCGGCACCGGCACGTGCTCCGGGCAGCACGGCATGGTCGGGTACTCGTTCGACCTGCCGGACGTCGGCGTCATGAACGTGCTGCGCTGGCGGGTTCATCCGTGGGGCGAGGACCTGCGCGGCACGGTCGATCCGGCGGTCGTGCAGCCGATGCCGACCGCGTTCGAGCGCGCGACGTCGGCAGGCGTCGACGTCCGGGTGGTGTCGAGCGCGGAGTTCACCCACTCCGGGATGACGCAGGCCGTCCTTCGGGGTGGGCATTACGTCGGGGTGCACGCGCTCGGTGACCTCGGCGCGGCGATGCTCACCGCGTTGGACCAGGGCGGGTTCTGCTACGGCTACCACGCGATGTTGGACTTCGTCGGGCACGTGTACGGGCCGGGGTCGCGGGCGTGGCGGATGCAACTGCGCCACGTCGATCTCCTGGTGGCCACCCTCGTCGACGAACTGCCGCCGGACGCGGTGCTCGCCGTCGTCGCGGACCACGGCATGGTCGAGGTCGATGAGTCCGTTGTGGACGCCGACAGCAGCGAGCCGCTTGCCGACGGCGTGCGGGCGCTGGGCGGCGAGCCGCGCGCGAGGCATGTGTACACAGTGGACGGTTCGGAGCCCGATGTGCTCGCCGCGTGGCGGGACACGCTCGGCGAACGGGCGTGGGTCGTCAGCGGCGAGGAGGCCATCGACACCGGCTGGTTCGGCTCCGGCGTCACCGAGGCGGTGCGGGCGCGGATCGGCGACGTCGTGGTCGCCTCACGTGGCCGGTCGGCGGTGCTGCGCCGCACGGTCGAGCCGCTCGAGTCCTCGCTGCGGGGCCACCACGGCTCGCTGACGTCGGCGGAGCAGTTGGTGCCGTTGGTGCTTGCCTACGGCTAACGGGGCTTCGCCCCAGCCCGACGAGTCGATGTGTCTCGGGTGGAGTGGGTAGGCTCCGGTCGCGGGTCACACGGGTGTTTGCCCGTCATTGAGTTCCGCTGGTGCGGTGGTGGCCCCTGTTCGTCGGGGCCGACCTC
>WHTY01000122.1 GCA_009377475.1 Actinophytocola sp. | reverse complement strand
CTTTGTCTTGCCGATGAGCGGGCGGATGTGCATGTCGGCCAGCTCGCGGTAGCGATTCTTCGTCTTGCGCCCGACCTTGCTTCGCTCCAGGTAGCGGTCGAGCAGTTGGTTGACCGTGGCGTTGGTGCGCGGATGGCGATGCTCGTCGACCTGATGGACCAGGCGCGTCAACTCTCGCTGCGCATCACGTTCGGCGTCCGGACCGGCAGGCACCCCGCAAGACCATCCGGGTCGAGGGCGGCACCCAAGCCCTCGAACGAACCGTGGTTTACGAGGTCATCCAGGACGGCGACCTCTCCCTGGTACCCACCCCCAGCGTTCTCGGCGGTCTCATCCTCAAAGCAGCCGCATACCTGGCTGACTCGCGCGACCGAGACCGCCACGCCTACGACGCCGCCTTCCTCGCCGGCCTCATCGAAGACCCGCGCGCAGCCAGGGCCATGTTCAAGGGCAGTGACCGCAAACGCCTTCTCGCTCTCGACCGCATCATCGGTGCACGAGACCACCCCGCATGGCGCGCGCTCGGCGATGCCACCGAAGATTCCTACCTCAGCTGGCGCCTACTCACCGCCCGCTAACCGAACAGCCACACTGAAAAGGTGTAACACGGGCACTCGCGTCACAAATGGCGACACGAAAGATCATTTACGTTCGGCGAACGTATTTCTCCACGCCGCACCCTGGAGCCGACATCCACATAGTGGACCGGCTACATGACGGCGCCGTACGCTCCGGCCAGCGCACGGCCCGAGAGGGTACTCACGGCGCCGTAGCCGGGCCCGAGTGCGGTGGCGAACAGCGACCGCCCGGACATCCATCGGAGTCGCGGAACCGAGAACCGTCGAGTGATCCGCCGCCGCATCGACGTACGCATAAGTCGTTCAACCGGGTGGGCGGGAAGCCGGGAGGGGGTAGCGGAACGCCGCTTGCGCCTGCTCGGGCGGCCAGATCACACGTCGAACACCATCCTGCCACTGGACGGTAAGCACGCGGTGTCCTATCTGGCGGCGCGTCCGCGGGTGTAGCTTGAACCGCGCGAACATCGTGGTGCAGTCGAGGGAGTGAGCTGCTTGGCGCAGGGCTGCGTCGTCGGTTGTTCTCGTTTCCCTAAGGCAGCGCGCGGCGATCAGGCCGGACGCGAAAGCCTGTGCCGCTGGATAAGGGGGCGTCGTGCCGGCGACGCGCTGGTAGGTGGTGACGAATTCCGTCGCCGGCGGCCCCTCGTCAGGTAGCGGTGCAGCGGATGGCAGCCACTGTGCTGGCCCGAGTAGTCCTTCGCGGAGTTGTCCGAGTCCGGCGAGTACCTCCTCGACACCCGCGCCGACGAAACCTGCGGCTCGCCACCCTCCGGGCAACAACTTTTCGGCGACGGTGACCTCATCGGTGAAGCCACCTGACACCAGTAGGATCTCGGCGTCGGCAGGATCTCGGAGGATCGGGCGCGATATTGTGCTCATTCCGAGTTGTTTGGCCTCGCGCTTGGCGCCGTCGGCCACGGCGCGGCCGAACCCGCTGTCAGTGTGCATGATGCATACGCGGCTTCCTCGCGGTTCAGCGCGGTGAACGGCTTGGAGCGCGCCGACGAAGTAGGTATCGGCGGGGGCGAGGACGTTGACCACGTTTTCTGCTGCTTCGACCCGGGCGCCTCCGTGGTTCCAGAGCAGCCTCGGTGTGGAGCGGGCGACAGCTGCTGCTGGCCCGCTGCCGTAGGGCCCGAACAGCAGGTCCAGCTGGCTGCGCTCCGCCTGCCGCAGCGCGGCCACTGGGTCGGGGTGGGCGTCGAGCACGGTCAGGTCGATCTCATCCGGGCACCACTGCCGCCACAGGTCGAGGGCTATCGCCCCTGCCCGACCGTAGCTGGCTAGCGGGCCGGAGATCGGGGTGATAAGGGCGGCTCGGATCACGAGCTTTCAGCCTCCACACCGGCGCCGATGGGGCTGTAGAGGGTGGTGCGCTGGCGCAACGTGCGCCCGGCACCTGCGACGAGCTTACGCAGCTCGTGTTCGTCGAGTCGCTGGCCGTGGCTGGCACCTGCGGCTCGGCTGATGTTCTCGTCCATGAGTGTGCCGCCGAGATCGTCAACTCCGGTGTGCAGCAGTTGGCGGGCACCACCGAGGCCCAGTTTCACCCAGGACGCCTGGATGTGGTCGATCAGCCCGTCGTAGACGATCCTGGCGATCGCGTGCATCAGCACGGTCTCGCGCCAGGTGGGTCCCCGGCGGGCTTGCCGCTTGAGGTAGATGGGGGCGGCCATGTGGACGAACGGCAGCCCGACGAACTCGGTGAAGCCACCGGTCCGTCGTTGCAGTTCCCTGGTACGCAACAGATGCCGAGCCCAATGCACTGGATGCTCCACAGAGCCGAACATGATCGTCACGTTCGAGCGCAGACCCACGGCGTGTGCCGTTTCGTGGCATTCCAGCCATTCCTCGGTGTTGATCTTGTCGGGGCATAGTGTCGCCCGGATCTCGTCGTCGAGGATCTCCGCTGCGGTGCCGGGCAGCGAGCGCAAGCCTGCGTCGGCGAGGCGGCGCAAATACGTCTCCAGTGGCTCTCCGAGTCTCCTGGCGCCCTCGGTCACCTCGAGCGCGGTGAATCCGTGCACGTGGATGCCCGGTGCCGCTTCTTTCACGGCCATGGCGACATCGACGTAGTAGTTGCCGTCGAAACTTGGGTGGATGCCGCCCTGCAGGCAGACCTCCGTCGCGCCCATTTCCCACGCTTCACGCGCTCTTCCGGAGATATCCTCCAATGTCAGCAGATACGGTGTGCCCCGCAGGTTCAGCGACAGCGGTCCCTTCGAGAATCCGCAGAAGCGGCATCGGAACGTGCAGACGTTGGTGTAGTTGATGTTGCGGTTGCGGACGAAGGTGACCTCGTCGCCGACCGCCGTGGCGCGTAGCTCGTCGGCGAGTTCGGCGACGGCGGCGACCTCGCCACCGCGGGCGCCGAACAGGGTGACGATCTGCTCAACTTCCGGTTCGTGTCCCATCCGCACGCCTTTCAGCACCTCGCCGATGGCTCCTCGGGCGCGTGGGCGGTCGGGGACGAGGACGGTGGGGCTGTTGTCGGCACCGGAGTACCACGCCGTGGAGCGGCGGCCGATCAGTACGACTTCGGCCCCGGTACCGACATTGCGGGCATCGGCGTGGCGTTCGGGGAACACCGCGCCCGGATCGTCCCTTGCGAGGAATTCGGCGTCGCTACGATCCTGCACCGGAAACCGCAGTGACTCGTCAAGCCATTTCTCCGGCGCGGCTGCGAACTCCGGGTACACCGTCAGTCGCGGCGCGAGCACTTTTCCGCTGGCCTCGGTCATTTCCTGTAATCGCTCGACGGACGGCCACGGCCGTTCGGGATTGACGTGGTCGGCGGTGACCGGAGACACCCCGCCCCAGTCGTCGATGCCGGCCTCGATCAGGTCGCCGAACTCGTCGGTCAGGTTCGGCGGCGCCTGCAGGTGCACCTCGCCGGGCAGAACCAGCCGTGCCAGCGCGATCGTGCGCAGGAATTCCGGTCGAGGGCAGGGCGGAGACGTGCGCATCACGGTGTCGGGTTTGGGCAGGAAGTTCTGCACGATGACTTCCTGCACGTGCCCATGGCGGCGGTGAGACGTTGCGATGGCGGTCAGGGCGTCCAACCGGTCGCGCTCCGACTCGCCGATCCCCACCAGTATTCCAGTGGTGAACGGGATGCGGAGCCGACCGGCCTCCTCCAAGGTGGCCAGCCGCCGCTCGGGCGTCTTGTCCGGGGCTCCGCGATGCGCGGCCAGCCCGGGATTGAGCGATTCGATCATCATCCCCTGGCTGGCGGTAACCGTTCGCAGTCGTTGCAGCTCGTCCGCCAGGAGCGCGCCAGCGTTGGCATGGGGCAGCAGCCCGGTCTCCTCCACCACCAGCCGGCACATCGCGGCAAGATAGTCCACTGTGGACCCATAGCCATGCTCGTCGAGCCATCGCCGTGCTTGCGGATACCGGTATTCCGGTCGCTCCCCGAGCGTGAACAACGCCTCGTGGCATCCGGCCCCGGCACCACGGGTGGCGATGTCGAGTACCTGGTTCTGAGTGAGGTAGGGGGAATCGAGCTTTGCGGGTGAGCGGGCGAAGGTGCAGTAGCCGCAGCGGTCCCGGCACATCGAAGTCAGCGGAATGAACACCTTCGGCGAGTAGGTCACCCGGGTACCGAAAAGGTCGTCCCGCAGCCGGGCGGCACGAGCGAGCAGTTCGTCGAGGCCGCAGTCGAGCAGCGTGTGTGCGCTCGACCGGGCACGGGACAGCGATGTTTTCATCGTGCCTCCATGGTTCGTAGGCCTCCGGTCGGCCGGGCGCGCCGCACTGCCAGCAGCATGTCGACCAGGGAGGTGCCGGGATCGCGCGCCAGCAATGTGGAGACGACCACCGGTTTGATGCCGCAGCCGCGCACGATGTCGGCCTCATCGGCGTCGGCCAGGTCGATCACGTAGGTTTGGCACAGGTCCTGGTAAAGCTCGGCGACTGCGGATGCGGTGGCCGGCTTGCCGATCGAACGCAGCAACGCGGCGCGGCTGATCGCCCGCCGGTGTTCTCCGGCATCGACGATCGGCACCCCAGTGACTATAGGTGTGACCGCTACCACCGGCGCGGAGGTCGCGCGCACGGCGTCGGCCACGCCCGGAAGGCTCAGGATGGGGGTGATACTGGCCAGTGGGTTGCTCGGGCCGAGCACCACGAGATCCGCCTCGGCGATCGAGCGCACCACGTCCGGTGTGGGAACGGCGTTCTCGATACCCTGATAGCACACCCTCCGCACCGTAGGTTGAGCCGCATGCCGCACCAGGAACTCCTCGTAGTGCAGCTCCGCGCCGTCGGTGGTCTCGATGCGCGTGGCGACCTCCTGTTCGGTCATCGGCAGCACCCGGGCACGCACGCCCATGGCGGTGGCCAGCCGTCGCGTGATCTCGGTCAGGCCGGCGCCGCCGGCGAGCATCCCGGTGCGCGCAAGGTGCGTGGCCAGATCCCGATCTCCGAGGTGGAACCACACTGGTTCGCCAAGATCACGTAAGGCCTGCATGGCCTGGAACGACTCGTCGCGCACCCCCCACCCGCGCAGGGGGTCCTGCCGCCCGGACAGGGCATAGAGAGTTGTGTCCAGATCCGGGCAGATGCGCAACCCGTGCATCCACATGTCGTCGGCGGTGTTTACCACCAGGGTCAGCTCCGCCGGGTCCACCACCGCGGCGAGCGCTCGCCACAGGCGGGACCCACCGATCCCTCCGCCCAGGCCTACGATCCCGCCCATGAGCTAGTCGCCCAGCTCACGTAGGCCGGGAACCACATCGGCGCAGACTGCGCTGAGGAACCGCTCTTGATCCGCCCCGGGCCCGTGAAGTACGAGGTGGTCGAACCCGGCATCGACGTAGGGTTTGATCTGCGCGATAGCGTGCTCCGGGTCGGAGGCAATGATCCACCGGCTGGCCGCCTGTTCTATGGGTAGCTCATCCCCGGCCCGCTCCATCTCGGTCGGATCGGACAGGCCGTGTTTCTGCTCGGCGGTGAGCGCCAGGGGTGCCCAGAAGCGGGTGTTGTGCACGGCCCGTTCCAGGTCGTGGTCGTAGGACAGTTTGATCTCGATCATCCGATCGAACGAGGATTGCTCGCGGCTTGCTGCCTCGAGCCCATCGTTCACCGCTGGGAGCAGCTTGTCGGTGTAGAGTTCCATTCCCTTGCCGCTGGTGCAGATGAACCCGTCGCCTGCCCGGCCGGCGTACTTCGCCACCACGGGTCCCCCGGCGGCCACATAGATCGGCACACACTCTTCCGGCCGGTCGTATACCGTCGCGTTCGCCGTCCGGTAGTACGCGCCGTCGAAGGTGACTCGCTCTTCCGTCCACAGCAAGCGCATCAGCCGCACCGCCTCGCGCAGCCGCGCGAAACGCTCCTTGAAGCCCGGCCACTCCAAACGGGCCACAGCCACCTCGTTCAGAGCCTCGCCAGTGCCGATGCCCAACAGCATCCGGTTCGGGTACAGACAACCAAGGGTGCCGAACGCCTGTGCCACGACAGCCGGGTGGTAGCGAAAGGTCGCGGTCAGCACGCTGGTACCCAGCGTGATGTGTGAGGTGCGCTCACCCACCGCGGCCAGCCACGCCATCGAGAATGGGGCATGCCCATTCTTGTGGCGCCACGGTTGGTAATGATCACTGACCATCACGCTGTCCAAGCCCAACTGCTCTGCCTTGACCGCGTACTCAACGAGCTCTCGTGGACTGAATTGTTCCGCGGACGCCTTGTACCCGATCTTCAGGCTCACGACCATCCCTTCCTTGACAAAAGCCGTAGGCCATCTGCGCTGGCCTGCTGCCTCACGCCACGTCCGAAATCTCCGCCGCCGGGCCGATCCCTGCGTGACCGAGACGCTGCATCTTCGTGTGCAAATACATCGCGTTGTGCGGGTTGACCGTCGCCTGCATCGGCACTATTCGGATCTGATGAACACCACCGCGAATCAGCGCCTCAGCTTTGGATTTGTTGTTGGTCAGCAGTGCAACCTGCTGCACACCGAGGTGCCGCAGCAGGGCGGCCGCGGCCGTGTAATCCCGACTGTCGACTGGTTGCCCCAATGCCACGTTGGCGTCAACGGTGTCCAGGCCATGCTCCTGCTGCAGCGCGTAGGCACGCAGCTTGCCGATCAGCCCGATACCCCTGCCCTCGTGACCGCGCAGGTAGATCAACACTCCACGACCGGCGGCGGCTATAGAACGCAATGACTCGTTGAGTTGGTCGCCACAGTCGCACCTCAGTGATCCGAGCACATCGCCGGTCAAGCACTCGGAATGCACGCGGACGAGCATCTCGGCCCTGTCAACAGCACCGAGAACCAACGCAAAATGCTGGATGGCGTCTGTTCCTGCGGTGAAGGCCAGGAGATCGAACACCGCATGCCGAGTCGGTAACCGCATACGTACCAGCATGTGAACATCGCTACCCGGATGCCGCATTCGGCGGTCGGTCTCTCCGTCCATCCTGATCTCACTCCGTCTTGATCTCCGCGCTGTCCGCACGACCGCCTCGGGCAATTGCCGCGCAGGTGCCCGAGGAAGGTCGCTATCCCCCGGTCCACACCTTTCCCTGAATGAGAACACCGTTGTGGA
The DNA here is from genome assembly GCA_009377475.1 of Actinophytocola sp. Classification (GTDB taxonomy): domain Bacteria; phylum Actinomycetota; class Actinomycetes; order Mycobacteriales; family Pseudonocardiaceae; genus Haloechinothrix_A. The sequence goes on along the minus strand of WHTY01000122.1, from coordinate 7,619 downwards.
TCAGGAAACTCCGGACCACGTTCGCGTTGGCGACAGCGTCTTTGCCGGTCCAGCCCTGCTCGACGACGAACTGCTCGATCCAGTCATTCATAGTTCCGCGACGCTTGACGCTGGCGAACCGCTCGCCGGTGGCCTTCTTGCGGAGGAAACAGAACTGGACCAGCTCATCCGGCGCCTTCTCGGTCCATGCGCAGAAACCGGCAAGTATGTCCAGGTAGCGCTGCTGGGTCTCCTCGGGTGCGTGCTCGTGCCCTGCGCTGTGGAACCATTGCTTGACCGGTGGAGTGGAACGAAGTTCGCCACTCACTGCGGCAGCCCGAAACGCTCAGCGAGTTCACGAACCTCGGCCGCACGGCGTTCCGCGTCCATCGGGTCCTGTAACATGCCGTCGCGCCTCAGGTCCTCAGTTACCTCGGAGATCTCCTCCCATGGGTTGCCGTAGCGGCCGCGGTAGAAGCTGGCCGACAGCGGGCGGCGTGGCCGCTGCCCGCCACCGAGGCGATCCTCCGCCGGATAACCGACGAGCAGTACCCACATCGGGATCCAGTGATCCGGAATCCCCAACGGCTCTTTGGCGGCCGCGGCGTTGAACGCGTGCAGTCCCACCCCAAGGCCCTCGTCCACGGCAGCCAGCAGCGCTTGGTTGATCGCCAGGCCGCACTCCACCGACACCGCCCAGGTGCTCGCCATTTGGTCCTTCGACATCGGCTCTACTACCTGCTTGAAGGCCACGTCGTCGACGTAGGCATGCGACCAGCCGTGCGTCACCGGCAGCGCGCCGAGGTCGGTGAGCTCCTTGAGCCGGTCCTGGGCGCCTTGGGCAAAGCTCATATCGCCGTACCAGAAGATCGCCACCGGAGCAAGATCGAGCTGGATCGTGGTCGTCGGCGTCTTGAGCTGCTCGCGCACCTCCTCGCTGAGCTCGTCGCGATAGCACACGATCGCCTTCACGAAATCGGCGTTGACAGCGCGCGAAGACCTGTTCGCCGCTTCCAGCATGATCTGGATCTTCTCCGGCTCGACCGGCTTGTTCGGCTCGAAGAACCGGATCGTCCGGCGGTCACCTACCACCTGCTTGAACTCCATTGTCCATCCTTCCTTCGCGTCGAGATACTTGTTGCTGTCGGCTGGAAGCTTGTGTCATACGGACAGGATGCTGACGACCATCGCGGCGGCGTCGCTACCGAGAAATCCCCCTCCGTTCTCAGCAAGGGCGACCCGCGCGTCCGGAATCTGCCGGTTTCCGCACCGGCCGCGCAATTGGTCGGCTAGCTCGACGAGCTGGCCGCAACCGGTCGCCCCGATCGGGTGGCCCTTGGACAGCAGGCCGCCACTGGGATTGACCACCCGGCGACCGCCCAGCCGGGTCTCGCCGGAACGCAGCAGCGCCGCCGCCTCGCCCGGCCCGCACAGTCCAAGCTCCTCGTAGGCCATCAGTTCGGCCGGTGCCGCCGCATCGTGCACTTCCAACACATCGAGGTCCTCCGGGCCGATCCCGGCGCGTTCGTACGCCTGCGCCGCGGCCCGCTCCACCGCGCCGGGTTCTTCGCCCGCTCTGTCGGTGCCGGACACGAGCGCACTGCTGCGTACCCGCACCGACGGGTGCCGCAGCCGCCGTGCCCGCTGCTCGGAGCAGACCACGATCGCGGCGGCGCCGTCGCCGATCGGCGAGCACATCAGCAACGTCAGAGGATCCGACACGACCCGGCTGGCCAGCACCTCGTCTGCGGTCACCGGCTGTCGGTACTGCGCTTTCGGGTTCAGCGCGGCGTGGGCGTGACTTTTCACCGCGACCTCAGCGAAGTCTTGCGCGGTGGCGCCGGTGCGCTGCATGTAGGCACGGGTGTTAGCCGCGTAGACCTCCATGAAGAAAGACCGTTTGCCCTCGTCGTCCTCGGCACGCTCGGGCAGCCGCGAGCCGGCTGAACCTCGTGCCCAGCGCCTGAGGTCGTCGAGCTGGGCCAGATCCACTGCGGTGCCGATGGCGGCGAAGGATTTCGCCTTGTCCCGGTGGGTCAGCTTCTCCGCGCCCACCGCGAGCGCCACGTCCACCGATCCCGCAGCGACCGCGGACACGGCGAGGTTGAACGCACTGGACGCCGACGCGCACGCGTTCTCCACATTGACCATCGGCACCCCGAGCAGCCCGGTATGCCGTAGCGCGACCTGTCCGCGGATCATCTCCTGTCCGGTGAGGACGCCAGCGACCGCGTTGGAGAAGAACACCGTCTGCACGTCAGCGGCGCTCAGCCCGGCATCAGCGAGCGCATCACGCACGGCTTCCTCTGCCAGAGCACGGATCGTGGTGTCCGGGAACTTGCCGAACCCCGTCATCGCCGCGCCGACGATCTCGACGTCGTTCATACCAAAGCCTCCTCAGCCGATCAGGAACGCTGAAGCTGGTATCCGGCCCGCTCGCGATCCCAGGTTCCAGGGGTAATACCCCGCTCCCGCAGGGCGGCGTACTGGTTGCGTTCGGTCGCTGTCTTGGGTAGCTCGTCCACGAACTCCACGTATCGGGGGACGGCGTAATGGGCCATCCGCCCGGAGCAGAAGTCCAGCAACTCCTCGGGGGCCGGAGCGGCACCGGACCGTGGGACCACGCAGATCTTGATCTCGTCCTCGCCGAGCTCCGATTCCACTGCGTGCGCTGCACTGTCCAGCACACCCGGGTGGCCGTTAACCACTGTCTCGATCTCCCAGGCCGAGACATTCTCCCCCAGCCGGCGCATCGACTCTTTCTTGCGACCCCGGTAGTAGAAGAACCCGTCCTCGTCGTAGTGCGCGAGGTCGCCGGAGTGGAACCAGCCTCCCCGATAGGCGGCCTCGGTGGCATCGGGCAGCTTGTGATAGCTGGTCATCCTGCCCTGCGGGTGACGAAAGACCAGCTCACCGACCTGGTATGGGTCCAGTGGTCGGTCCTGCTCGTCGACCACCCGGAACTCCACCCCCGATACGCCTGCCTTACCCATCGCCCCGACCCGGCCCTGGTCGTTGAGCAAGATCCCCGGCGAGTCAACCATCCCGAACCACTCGATGATGCGAACCCCGAACCGATCCTCGAACTCCCGCCACCGGTCCGGCGGGCACCCGGCTGACAGCACCACCCGCACGTCATGCTCGCGATCGCGCGGGCTCGGTGGCTGCTTGAGCAGGATCGAGATCATCCCACCGAGCGTGTTGAACTCCACCGCCTGGTAGCGACGGCAGTCGTCGAAGAACCGGGATGCGGTGAACTTCGGCGCCAGCGCCAGCTTGCCGTCGACGAACATGGACCCGAGCATCGACACCAGCAGCGCGTTGCCGTGGAACAGCGGGAGTCCGGTGTACATCGTCTCGCCCGGGGACACCCCGGATGCGCGGACCAGGGCGGTGAGCGGGTTGAGGTCATAGTTGGTCGCGACCACGCCCTTCGGGGGACCAGTGGTGCCCGAGGTGTACATCATGCCCACCCCGCCGGTCGCTTCGTCGAGGTCGATCACAGGCTCGGTGTCGGGGGCCGACAGCAACCGTTCGATGTCCCAATCGACGCCGCCGCCGGGCCGGCCGTCGCACACCACCAGGTGGCGTAGGCCTGGCACGTCTTGCCGCGCCGCCAGCACCGCGTCGCGCAGCTCCTCGGTGAACACCACGGCGGTGGCGTCGGAGTCGGCGAGGATGTGGGCCAACGTGGCACCCCGCTGGGAGATATTCACTGGCACCGAGTGCGCGCCGATCATCAAGATCCCTAGGTGTACCCAGATGAACTCCGGACGATTAGGCAGCATCAACGCAACCCGCTCGCCGGGCCGCACACCCAACTCAAGCAGCCCATTTGCGGCCTGCTGGCTCAGCGACAGCACATCTGCCCACGGGATCTCCTCGTCCCGCCATTTCAACCAGGTCACATCGGGATGCTCGGCCACCCGTGCGCGGATCAGCTCCTCTACCGCTCCCTGCGCTCGCGCCATGGCGCCTCCTCACCGCAGTCCAGGGGTCTCACGGTCCTCGCTCGACGAAGCCTCGCAGCCAGGCGAGCGAGCAGGCAATGTGTGCCACTGCCGAAGCCGCTGTCGGTTTTTGGCTCCGACCTACATTCCCTACGTCCGTTTCAGCGAATCTGCTCCGATAGACGGGGTGCGACTCCCCGCATCGACCTACGCTGAGCAAATGGTCTCGGTGCTGTACGACCAGCCGCCGGGCGAGCCTCGCGACGGCGGTAGCTCCCGCGTCCGCTCCGGATCGGTGCGCACGGGCGACTCCACCACCGTGGAGAAGTTCCTGCGCCGACTACTCTCGGCCGGCACGGTCACCGGAGCCGCGCAGGCTGCGGTCGACACGGCTAGGGAAGCGCTATCCGCCGATGTTAGCTGGAGCGGCGTGATCAGCGGGAACTATCTCACCATGGCCGCCTATAGCGGTCTGCGGACAGCGGAGATGCCTGCCTACTGGCGGCTCGAGGTCGGCCAGGGAATCGGCGGCCGCGTCGCCAAAGAGGCACGCACCATCGCGTGCAGAGACTACCGCCGCGACCCCCGGCGGGTGCCGGTCATGAAAAACGTCATCGACCACGAGGGCATCCGCGGCGGCGCGTGCGCTCCGCTGCTCGCTGGCTCCGAGGTACTGGGCGTGCTCTACGCCTGCCAACGCCACCCGCGCAACTGGACGTCGGCCGAGTTACATCTGCTCACCGACATCGCTCGAGACACCGGCACCGTCCTTGAGCAGATAAGGGAACGACACAAGCAGCAGCAACGCGCCGAGATCGCCGAACGGGCCGCGCAGGAAACCACTCGCACGGTGGACGTAGTGGGCGCGATCGCGATGAGCCTGGCGCGTACCGAGGACATCGGTGTTGGCATCGGGGTGCTCGCCCATCACCTCGGGCTACGGGTCGAACTACTCGAACCAGGCGGGGAGGTACTATGCAAAGCCCCGCCCGGCGACGGGCGGGGCGAGAAGCTGCAGCTCCAGATAACCGTAGGCGACGAACCACTTGGCAGCCTGCAGATCAGCGGCGGCCGGGAGCCGACCACCGCCGAACGGGAGCTGGTTACGCTATCCGCAGATGTAATCGCTCTCCAGCTACTTCGCGAACGCGCCGCGCTGCGGGCTGAATCACGCGTGCACAGCGAGTTCCTCGACGACCTGCTGGAAGGGCGCCTGGTCGATCGCCCCGCAATGTTGGCAAGGGCCGCCCTGTTGGGCCTGGACCTCAAAGTCCCACGGCACGTCGCGTGCATCGGCCTGCGGTTACCGCTCGACGCGGGCAGCGGAGACAGTCCGCCCGCGGTGACGCGTCAACTCTTCAGCAAGGTCGAGCGCAAGGTCCAGGGGCACTCCCCGCGCTCCACCGTGATCCCGCGAGGCGGCGACGTCGTGGTGCTGCTCGAAGCGCGAGCCACCGACCCGGAGCAGGTGCACCGACTGCTACGTGAGGTACTGGGAGATACCGGCGCTACCGGCGGCGACCTGGTCGCCGGGCTCGGCCGAATGTGCCTCGGGCTGGCCGACTACGCCGATTCTTACGCGGAAGCCGCCCTTGCACTCGATATCGCACGGCGCCGCTCGAAAACCGGCGAAGTGCTCTCCCAGGCGGACCTCGGGCTGTACGGGCTCCTGGCCAAGGCTCCCACTCGCCAGTCACTGGAATCCGTGGTCGCCAATGCCCTCGGGCCACTCATTGAGGCCGACGCCGCGAGCGGATCGGAATACGTCAAAACCCTGCACGCCTACCTCGACGCCGACCGTCACCTGGAGCACACCGCGGCCGCACTACACGTCCACCCCAACACCGTCCGCTATCGCCTCACGAAGGCCCAGGACATGCTCGGCGTGGATCTACGCGACGTCGACGATCGGTTTCTCCTGGAACTGGCATTGCGCGTGCAGGCCTCACTCGAGCGGTAAGTAATCGAGCAGCCCTGTATGCCGCACACAACCCGCCGCTCCCTCCTTGGCATGCTCCGCCATTGCCTCCGCGATGCGATCAGCGTCACTCTCCGAGTGTCCTGATCCCGGCCAGTAAGCACAACACGCACTTGCTCGCCGGGCAGGTTTGGCCGCGATACGCATTGGAGAGTTCAATGACCGCCACCGCACCGCTTCCCGGCACCGAATCCGAGGAACTTCAGCAGCGCCAATTGAAAGCATACTTCGAGCAGACCCGCCCACTGCCCCAACTGCTGGCTACCCTACGCAGCCGCCGGGTAGCGCGGGGGTACCAGATCGAGGGAGGCGAGGAGGAAGTATCGGCCGCCGGCCGGAGGCTGCACCAGCCGAAGGGCCCGCTGGCCTTCGTCTCCGAGCACCCGGTGATGCCGCTGAGCGAGGTGGAAGAAGCGATCATCGCCTGGTCAGCATGCGGACCCAACGGCATGGCACACTGGGACATCGCCACCACCGGCGGATTCCACGAGTTGGTCGGCATTGCCGGACGCACCGCAGCTGGTCCCGGCAACTCCTTCGCCCACGACCTGCTCATCATCAAGGACGAGGGCGCCTTCATCTACAACCCCGGCACAGAGCGGGAACGTATGGTCGAGATCCAGAGTGAGGACGACTACCACAAGGTCTTGGACTGGTACCGCAACGGCCTGCGCAAGGTCCACGACGGTCGGCCTGATATCGACTGGGCCCTGCGGGCCCCAGGGGCACCCAACGCCTCACTCTTCGGCCCCTACCAGTACAACGTCAACCGACCCGGTACGACGTGGTTCATCCCGATCACCGACATCGGCTGGCTCTACTTCAGCGTGATGCTGAACATCTTCGACGCCTGGCACATCTACATGACCGACGACAAGACCGGCGAGCCGGCAGGGACCGCGCAGTGGGTCAAGGAGGGCCAACTCGAGTTCCCCATCACGATCAGCCAGATCGAGCAGTTCATCTTCCAGGTCGAGACCTATCCGCCAGGTTCCATCGTGCAGAACATGCGGCTAGCAGCCGAAGCGATGGGACTCGGAAACTGGATCTTCTGCGGCTTCTTCGACGACGTCTTGATGGGCGCCTTCCCCGACGTGGCACAAGGCCTGGCCTTCACCCACGAACCCCTCAACGAACGAGCACCCGCCGTCAGCGGCGCATTGAAGACCTTCGGAGTGGAAGGGGTCAAGGAGGCCACCTACATCCCGTCGTCGAAATACCCCGACGGACGTTCGGTGGTCGACGCGATGCTGGAGGAGAAGTACGGGCTCGGCCGCACGATGTCTCGAGGCGAGGACAACTGGATGCTCACCCACAAGGGCCCCTACACCGAGGAGGTCGTGCGCAACATCGTCAACAGCCGCGCGGTCCAAATCAGCGACTGGGCGATCGAGGCATGCGTCGCCTACTTCGACTACTGCGTGGAAAACTACGGCCAGTGCCCCGTCTACTTCAACCCCATGCAGTGCAATTTCGGAGGCGTGATCCACCACGTGGATCCTGCCTTCTACGAAAAGTACTACGACGGTTCCAGCGTCACCACGCAGATCCGCAACCACCAGCACGACTGGCACTAGTGTCCTGCGCCGGAAATCCGTGAGATATATTTGTGTAGGGATTCGAGGATCTCCTCGGGGGTCTTGATCCAGACGAAGGGTTTCGGGTCGGCGTTCCAGTTTGCGATCCATGTGCGGACTTCTTTCTCGAGTGCG
>WHTY01000103.1 GCA_009377475.1 Actinophytocola sp. | reverse complement strand
GAGCATGGGCGTACCTTCCCGAACCGGCGCGCCAACGCCGGCCCTGATCAGAACTTGCATGGGCTTCAGATCTTCCTCGGGAAGGTGCGCCCCTTCACGTCACCTCGCCGAGAACCATCCACAGGTTCTGATCATTGCTCGAGAAGATGAAGAAGCGAGGTATAGACCAGTCGGACGCTATTGACGTGTATCTGGACGCAACTGACGAATACTTGTGCTGACACTCGCTGTCGTCGCCGTCGGCCAGGGTGCGGGGCTGTGCGGCACAGCCTGCGACCGCCACGACAACCCGTGTAGGGCATGCTTGAGCTACGTTGGGAACGCCTCGGGTTCGGTGCCGTGTACTTGTCGTTAGGCCCAAGAACTCGGAACTTCATGACGTGGCATTGACTCTAGCGGGCGAGCGATATGTCACCAATATCCTGATGGCGAGACTGCGTCGTCTTCGCGTCTCGGTAGCGATTTCACCTGCGAGGACCTGGTGCGATCGCCGATCGAAAGGGACTATCAGAACGAACAGCGGGTAAGCGGTCTATCCGGGAGCAGGCTGTCATGGCCAGTGCGGGCGCGACGCAGCACCGACGGGTCCAGGTCGGTAAGATCTTCGCCCTCGGCGTGGTCGCCGGCGTGATCGGGATCGTGGCGAACACCGTAGCGGCGTTCGTGACGACGTGGTCCGGCACGCTCGCGTGGCTGGCTGTCCCGGCCGCGAGCGTGGGGGTTGCCGTCGTTGGTGCCTTCGCCTCGGCCCACGTCGAGACCAGCTTCCGGCCCGGGAAACCAGGCGGTGAAACCACCGGTCCAGCCGCAGCGCGGCGGCATGTCGCTACCCGTGGGCATCAGCGTCCTGGTACTCGTTCTTGGCCTCGGCGGTCTGGGCGTGACGTTTGGCGTGAAGTACGCCGTGGGATGGGTGACTGGCAACGAAGAAGGAGTCGACCGGCTCGCCGCGGTGGCACAGAGCCAGAACAGCGGCTTGCGGCTATCCGTGGAGGGATTCGAAGAGACTCGGCACTTCACCCGACTGACCGTTACCGCCACCAACGGTGTCAGCCACTCGCTCAGTCTCCCGCTGTTCAGAAACTGCGCCCTGCGGGACGAGCGTGGGTCAACGATCATGGCCGACGCGTTTCGCAGCGACTGGGCGGACTCCATCCCGCCGGGCACCACGCAGCGAGGCATCATCGTATTCCCGGGCCACCTGCCTGGCGGTGTCAAGACGGCCGCGTTGAGTTTCGCAACCGTGTTTGGCCAGGGGTTCGAAGGCCCCGACAGCATCACCCTGGGCGGCATCCGCCTCCGGCCACGCGAACCTGGCTAGCGCGGTACCGATCGACGTTCGGTCAACGCTCGATGGCCCCCTCCCGCACTGCGCTCGTCAGGCGTGTCGGCAGTCGTCGACGGTGAGTTCCACGTTCGTGTCGGCGATGTTCTTGCGCGACTGGTGGACTCGGCAGACCAGCAACAATAACGAAGCGGCTGAGCAGGCGCATGGGTTTCAAGCTGTGCCGAGCTACGACCGGAGGAGCTGCCGCACCCGAGCGGCTTCCCGAGTGAGGTGGTCGCGCTCCGGGACACTGGTCGCGGCGCGGGACGCCTCGGCGTAGAGGTCGGCGGCGTGGTCGAGGTCGCCGGCGCGTTCGTGCAGGTAGGCCGTCACGGCGGTATAGCGGGGCAGGCCTGTGTCCACGTCGTCCAGCGCCGTCAGCCCGGCCTGCGGTCCGTCGGCCTCGCCGACCGCCACCGCGCGGTTGAGCCGCACGACCGGGCTGTCGGTGAGGCGCAGGAGTTCGTCGTACCACTCCACGATCTGCACCCAGTCGGTGTCGGCGGCGCTCGGGGCGTCGGCGTGCAGGGCGGCGATCGCGGCCTGGGCCTGGTACTCGCCGAGGCGGTCGCGGGCCAGCGCGGTCTGCAGGATCGTCACGCCCTCGGCGATCAGGCCGGTGTCCCAGCGGGAGCGGTCCTGCTTGTCGAGCGGCACCAGGCGACCGCCGGCGCCGGTGCGAGACGCGCGGCGAGCATGGTGCAGCAGCATCAGCGCGAGCACCCCCGCGACTTCGGGCTCGTCGGTCAGCGCGGCGAGTTGGCGGGTGAGGCGGATCGCCTCGGCCGCGACGTCGACGTCCCCGCCGTATCCCTCGTTGAACACGAGATAGAGCACGCGCAGCACCGTCGCGAGGTCGCCGGGCTGCTCGAGTGGCAGCCCGGCGATGCGACGTTTGGCGCGGCTGATCCGCTGCGCCATGGTCGTCTCGGGCACGAGATACGCCGCCGCGATCTGCCGCGTGGTCAGGCCGCCGACCGCGCGCAGCGTCAGGGCGACGGCCGACGCCGGCGGCAGGGTCGGGTGTGCGCACAGGAAGTGCAGCCGCAGGGTGTCGTCGGTGGCTGGCACCGGCCCGGCCGGGGGTTCGGCCTCGACGGCGAGCTCGCGCCCGCGCCTCGATGTTTCGGCGCGGGCGGTGTCGAGGAACTTGCGCCACGCGACCCTGACCAGCCAGCCCTTCGGGTCGCGCGGCGGATCGTCCCGCCAGGTGTCGAGCGCCCGGATCAGGGCGTCCTGCACGGCGTCCTCGGCCGACGCGAAGTCCACTCCGCGCCGGACGAGGACACCGATCACCGCGGGCACGAGCTCCCGCAGCAGCGACTCGTTCACTCGGCCACCGTGGGGGCTTCGGTGAGAAACGGTCGCACCTCGAGCCACTCGTGGATCGGCTCGCCGCCCTTGCCGGGCGCGGCGGACAGCTCCCCTGCCAGTTCGACCGCGCGGTCCCAGGACTCGACGTCGATGACCATCCACCCTGCGATGAGGTCCTTGGTCTCGGCGAACGGGCCATCGGTCACCGGTGGCCGTCCCTCGCCGTCGTAGCGCACGAACGCGCCCTCGGGCGCCAGCGCCTGCCCGTCGACGAACTCGCCGGTCTCCTCAAGCCGGGCGGCGAAGTCGTTCATGTACTTGATGTGCGCGTCGACCTCGTCCGGCATCCACTGGTCCATCGGCACGTCGTTGACTGGTGTCGGCGCGCCCCGGTAGTGCTTCAGCAGCAGGTACTTCATGGTGGTGCTCCTTCATCTCACGCGGCCCGTTGTGGCCGCTCGTGCCCCTGGGACGGAGCCGACGGCGCGTTCTCGACACCCGGCCCGCGATAATTTTCGCGGATTTCCGGCAGGGCGGTCGGCTAGCGTCGTCGTCAGCCAACCACCTCGTGAGCGTGAGGACATCATGACCGCTGTGATTCGCCTGGTGACGTACACGCGACGGCGTGGTGGCAGGGAACGCGTCCCTGCCACCACGCCGGTGTTCTCGTGTCAGACGGCTAGCCGGTGACCAGTGTCAGCCCGTAGGCGCGCAGCGCCTCGTTGACCGGCTGGAAATAGGTGGTGCCGCCCCAGGTGCAGTTGCCGGAGCCACCCGAGGTCATGCCCTGCGCCTGGTTGCCCGAGATGAACGAGCCACCGGAGTCACCAGGCTCCGCGCACACGTTGGTGCGGGTCAGGCCGTACACGCTGCCCTGCGAGTAGTGCACCGTCTGGTTCTTGGCCTCGATGTAGCCGCAGTGCCAGCCCGTGGTGGAGCCGGAGCGGCAGACCGACGACCCGGTCGGGACCTCGCTCGAACCCTGCACGACCCGTGCGTAGCCGTTGTACATGTTGACCCACGGCCTCGGCGTGTCGTCGGAGCCGGTGTTGACGTAGGCGTAGTCGTCGCCGGGGAACGACGAGCCCGCGAAGTACCCGCTCGGTGACGAGGTACCCGTACCGGTGCTACCGCAGTGGCCCGCGGTCACGAAGCCGCCGTAGACCGAGAACCCGACCGAGCAGCGACCGCCGCCGTCCATGTAGTAGGCATTGCCGCCGATGATGTCCATCAGCGTCTTCGGGTCCTCAGTGGACTGCTGGACGTCGACGTCTGCCTGCTTGACGCCCGCCGCGCGGACGAAGTCGCGTGCCTGCTTGGCGGTGCCGATCGCGGTGGTCATGACCACCGAGTTGGCCTCGACGTCGACGTACCAGCCCGCGACCGCGTCTGGCGCCTTCGCGTCCGCGTCGTTGAGCTGCTCGACGATCGCGTCCAGCTCGGCGGAGCTGTCGTCGACCGAACGAGGCTGCGCACCGGCGGCGCGTACCTCGTCGAACTTCGACCTGTTGGTGACGCCGACGACCAGCTTGCCCAGCTCGGCGTCGTAGTACGAGCCACCGAAGCTCTCGTCGAGCGTGGCCCGCACCTTCTTGTCGGCCTTCCGAGCCGCCGCCTCGCTCGCCAGCCGCTGCTCGGCCTCCCGCTCGCTGAGCCCGAGGTCGCGCTGCATCGCCGCGGTCATCGTGTCGGCCTCGGCCGTCGGGGTCACCGACGCGCCAAGCGGTTCAGCGGTCGCGGGCAGGGTGAGCACCGCAGCCGTCCCCGCTGCTAGCATCGCGGTGACGCCTAAGCGCGCCGCGATCCGTTGTTTCCGTTGCCTCATTCCAACTCCTTATGACGGGTTCCGTCGTCCGGACGTGCCGAAAAGTGTGACTTTTTCGCCACCGGCAATCAGCCGCTCAACGGATCACGACGAAAGTCGGAGAAACGAGCGTATGGCTGGCGACGAAAGCGTTCAGACAATCGAGTGACAGGCCGATCTGTCGTCGCCCGCGCGGCTGTGGCCTGAGGAAACGCCTTTTCCGTTGTGGGTTGCCCGTGTCGAGGGTGACCACCCGAAAAGACGAATGCGACGGCGAAGAAAGCCACGCCGTCCGGAGTGAGGAAATCGTCGTCGTCAGAAAGTTTCCACCATTTGCCGTCATTGGTGGGACTGAGACTCGACAGAGAGTCGCGGTGTTATCACACTTCTGGCGGTTTCCTTCGCGAGAATTTGGTCATGCTCGACGCCGCCGTGGCGGCCGCGTCGAGCGCGCACTGCCAGTACGATAGAGATCATCCGGCCAGGCAGACCGGTGAACAGAGCAGGGTGGAGGATCATGCCATGATTGGCTTCGTCGTCGCGGGTCTCATCATTGGCGCGCTCGCGCGTCTCATCAAACCGGGCAAGCAGAACCTGGGGATCATCGCCACGCTGTTGCTGGGGCTGGCGGGCTCGGTCATCGGCGGCACCATCGCCAACCTTCTCGGCACCGGCGGCATCTTCGAGCTGAACGTGCTCGGCTTCATCATCGCGGTGATCGCGGCCGTGCTGCTCATCGGTGTCGCGGAAGGACTCGCGGGGCGCGTCAAGTCGAAGCACTGACGTCTCGGCACGCGGGAGTGCCGGACACGGCGTCCTGGACGTCGGACACGCGTGCGGGAGTGTCGGACACGCGTGCGGGAATGTCGGACACGCGTGCGGGAATGTCGGACACGGCGGTAGGCGCTCGCGCTACTCCGCTGGCGCGTGGGCGATCTGCATGACGTACTGGCCGTAGGGGGAGTTGCGCATGCCTTCCCCGAGCCGGAGGCACTGCGCGGCGCTGATGAAACCCATGCGCAGCGCGATCTCCTCGACGCAGGCGATGCGGATGCCCTGACGTTCCTCCAGCGTGCGGACGTACTGCCCGGCGTCCAACATGGACTCCTGGGTGCCCGCGTCCAGCCAGGCGAACCCGCGTCCCAGCTCGACCACCTTGGCCTCGCCGCGTTCCAGGTAGGCCCGGTTGACGTCGGTGATCTCCAGCTCGCCGCGTGCGGACGGCGTCAGGTTCCTGGCGATGTCGACGGCGCGGTTATCGTAGAAGTACAGCCCGGTGATGGCCAAATTGGACTTCGGGTTCGTCGGTTTCTCCTCGATTGACACCAGGTTGCCGTACTCATCCACCTCGCCGATGCCGTAGCGCGACGGGTCGGAGACCGGGTAGCAGAACAGCACGCAGCCTGCCATGTCCGCCGGGTGTTTGCGGAGAAGCTGCGAGAAACCGGGGCCGTGGAAGATGTTGTCGCCCAGCACCAGAGCGACGTGCTCGTCCCCGATGTGGTCGGCGCCGATGATCAGGGCCTCCGCGAGCCCGTTGGGCTGGTCCTGTGCGGCGTAGCTGAGGTGCAGGCCGAGCCACGAGCCGTCGCCGAGTAGCCGCTCGAACGCGGGCAGGTCAGACGGCGTGGTGATGATCAGGATGTCCGTGACGTCGGCCAGCATCAGCACCGACAGCGGGTAGTAGATCAACGGCTTGTTGTAGACCGGGAGCAGTTGCTTCGACGTCCCGTACGTCACCGGCCGCAACCGGCTGCCGTGGCCCCCGGCCAGGATGATCCCCTTCATACCGACACCCGTTCGTGCGCGGCCACGATTCGACCCCGTCGACGTGGCAAATTTGGCGTTGTGCGGCTGCCTATGGTCGTCGCGCACGCTCTGCGGGGACAAGGGCCACCTTCCGCCATGGCCACCCGGCGGCATCGGGTGCGGGGAACACGGCGTTGGGAACGGGGGACACGGCGGCTCGGGCGGGGGACACGGCGTCGGGTGTTCGGATAGACCGCTGCCCTCGCCGGCGCGGAGCCGGCGAGGGCAGCGAACACATCGTCAGCGCCTCGGCGGCGGCCCCGGCTCGAACCGCAGCGCGTCACCGAGGTTGGAGTTGCCTTCCAGGAAGTCCAGCCCGGCGACCTGCTTGGCGTTCTCGCCGGTGTAGCGCAGGACGTAGAGGCCGTTGCGGATGTCGACCACGTAGATCAGCCCGTCGTCGATGATCGGGTAGCTCCACATGACGACCTTGTCGTTGCCCATGCTCAGCGCCGGGTCCTCGGTCGCGACGCTCTCCAACGGCTCCGGTTTGAACGTCCCGGCGCGCGTTGGCGATGCCGGGTCGGAGATGTCGATCGCCTCGGCACCGGCCGAGTGCCACGACACGAACGCCAGGTCTGGTGTCAGCGTCGGGTTGTGTGCCGAGTAGCTGGTGAACGTCGTATTAGCCGGGTCGCTGCCCTCCTCGGACTCGCAGTACTCCTGCTCGTTTTCCGCCACCCGGTACTCCGCCGTGAGCTGTGGCGTCGTCGGGTCGGAGATGTCGATGGTGCGCGCCCAACCCCACGGGCAGCCGTGCGGCCCGAGCGCGTCGAGCGAGTCGCCGTACACCTCGTCGGTCGTGAACGCGGCGTCCTTGCCCGGGATCTTCACCGCGCTGTGCGCGCCGGGGTTTGACCAGCTCACGCGGTTCTCCGGCGGCGTGATCAGCTTCATCTCCGGGTCGGGCCTGCCAGCCGCGACCTCGGACGTGTCGAGCACCAGGAACCCGGACCCGAGGAACGCCAGATAGGCGCGGCGCCCGTCGGTGGACACACCCATCGAGTGCAGCCGCCGGTCCTCCTCCTCGCCGTTGGGGAACGTGCCGCCCTCGAACGTCGCGGTCCACGGGTGCTCGGTGAAGGTGCCGTCCCGCGCGCCCGAGATGTCGGTGACGATCATGTTCGGCGACGTCGTGCTGGACGTCGGGGTCGACTGGAACAGCAGCGCGCGGTCTTTGGGCCGCGCCGGGTCCACCCACAGGTAGAACTCGTGCGGCGTGCGGCTCGGCCGGTAGGTGGAGACAAGTTCCGGCTCGGCGGCGTTCTCGCCGGAGATGTCGAAGAACGTCACGCGCGGCTCGACGTTCTC
Organism: Actinophytocola sp.; assembly: GCA_009377475.1. Taxonomy (GTDB): domain Bacteria; phylum Actinomycetota; class Actinomycetes; order Mycobacteriales; family Pseudonocardiaceae; genus Haloechinothrix_A. The sequence goes on along the minus strand of WHTY01000103.1, from coordinate 11,385 downwards.
GCCGCCAGCGCAGGCGTGGATCAGCGAGCTGCATCCGAAGTTCAGCACCATCAGCAGATCCTGCTGCGGCCAGACGCGCAGCTCACGGCTGGTCTCGCCGGGTAGCGCCGCGTCCGGTTGCCCGATCTCGTGCACGACCTTCGGCTCGCTCGGGTCGTCCACGTCTACGACGAGGATGCCCGGCGTGCGGTGCTGCGGCTGACCGTCGGTGCGATTGCCCACGTAGGCGTAGCCGTCGTGCACGGCGAGCCCGGCGTTCATACCGCGGTTGTGCAATGGGCTGTGGCCGACCTGCTCGAAGCCGTCGCTGACCGGGTCGCTGACGGCCTCGGCGTTGGTGGCCGCCTGCGGGATTGTGGCCGTGTCGTCCTGCGGATGTGCCCAGCCGGTTCCGGACAGCAGCGCGCCGGACATCGTGAGCGCGAGGATCGCCGCGCCCCACCGAATATTACGCACAGTAGTTAACCCCCTTCGAGGTGTTTAGGCAGGATAACGATCAGAGAGTGATTCACGTTACGACCGGATCGGCGTCCGTTCGCGTGACGGCGCGATGGCCAGCACGAACATGAACGGGGTTTCTTCTCGCACGGTCACTCGTTGAGCCGAACATCGTGCGCCTGCCTATCGGTGGCGCGCACCGCGTGTTGGCGGGCACCCACCGCGACCAAAACGACAGATCGGAGAACCTGATGTCGAAGTGGAACAGATACCGCACCATCGCGGTGATCGGTGCGACGGCCCTGGTGGCCGCCGGGCTTGCCGGCGTGGCCTCGGCGCAAGACGCCAGCGAGGTCACCCACACCGACAACATCGCGCTCCACGACCACGACGCCTTCCCCTACGGCACCGACCTCGCGTTCAACGACAACCTCGTGGCGGCGGGCGCGGGCGCGTGGGACGCCGACGCGCGGTCGGACAGCGGCGTGCACATTCTTAAGAGCGACAAGAAAGACGGCTCGCTGGAACCACTGTCCTTCTTGAACTGTTCGGCGTGGCACGCCGACGTCGACTGGGTCGGCCGCTATATCGTGCAGTCCCACGACGCTGGCGGTGACAACGTCAACTGCGCTCCCGGCGAGGGCGAGGAGGGTATCCGCGTCATCGACGCGAAGAACCCCCGCAAGCCGCACTCGGTCGGGTTCGCCGAGACCGTCAACGGCTCGCACAACCTCACCGCCGTCGGCGACACCGGCCTGGTCTACAACTCCTCGTACAACCTGGGTGACCCCACGGCGCTGGACGGGATGTCGATCATCGACGTCGGCGCCAACCCGGAGAACCCGCCGGTGCGGTTCCTGGAGTTCCCCGACGCGGACGCTAGTGGCGAGCACGAGCAGATGACCAACAACAGCGGCACCATGCCGACGTCGATGGGCTGCCACGACATCGGGCTCGACCTGGAGCGGGATCGGGCGTTCTGTGCCGGTATCACCGAGACGATGATCTGGGACATCTCCGACCCGAGGAACCCGACCATCGAGACGATCATCCGTAACCCCGACGTCTCGATCCACCACGGCGCGCAGGTCAACGCATCGGGTGACGTGCTGCTGGTGCAGGACGAGTGGCTCGGCGCTGCGGGCGCCAACACCGGCTGCCTCGCGCCGGACCAGCCATCGGGCACGATCTGGTTCTACGACATCTCGGATCCGAAGAACCCGCAACCGAAGTCGTACTGGTCCGCGCCACAGCCGGACCCGACGTCGGACTTCTGCACCACGCACTTCTTCGGCACGTTCCAGATGCCAGGGGAGAACGGCGAGGCCCGCGACATGGTCGTGACGTCGTACTACCAGCACGGCGTCTGGGTCGTGGACTTCTCCGACCCGGCCGCACCGAAGACGCACGCCTTCTACGAGCCGGACGGTGCGAACTTCTGGGCGGCGTACCCGTATCGGGGGAAGCTGTACGCGAGCAGCTTCGCCCCGGCCAACCTCACCGGGAGCGCGCCCGAGACGGCCGACAAGGGCGGCGTCTGGACGTTCAAGTTGGACGGCTACGGCGACTGAGGTAGTGGTGGCGTGGCCCCGGCCGCACCGGCCGGGGTCACGCCACGTCAGACGTCGCGGGCGGAGCGGGTGCCGTCGAGGCCCCAGCTGATGACCCGCTCCGGCCGGATGCGGATCACAGCAGCGGGTTCCTCGATCGCGTCCGCATGGCCCCGGATCTCGATGCCGCGTGGCCGCCACGGGTCCACACTGGCGAGGTCGTCGATCACGATGGCGGCACGGCCGGTGCGGGCCACGTCCCGGAACTTCTTGGTGCCAGGGAGGTCGAAGCCACCGACTTCGATCACGCCGTGCTCCGCGTCGACGCGCCAGCCGACCGGAGTGACGTGCGGGGTGCCGTCCGGCCCGGTGGTGGCGATACGTCCGAGGCGGCGTTCGCTGAGGTAGTCGAGTTCCTCGGTGCTGAACGGTGTCATGCGGGTGTCCTTTCCGTACTGGGTGACGTCTGCGGTGCCGCGCGCCTGACCATTGCGAGCACGCTGAGGACAGCCAGCGCGGCGGCGAGCCCGGCCGACAGTCGCATCGCGGTGATGCCATCGCCAGGCAACGTCCAGCTCGCGGTGACCAGGGCGGGTCCGAGTGCGATGCCGAGCTGCCGGGCAACGCTGGTGGTCGCGCCGGTGGTGTTGAGCAGGTGCGCTGGTGCGGTCGTCATCGCGACGGTCTGGTTCGGCCCCGCGAACAGTCCCGCTCCCGCACCGGCGACGGCGAGCCGCCATGCCAGCTCCCCCGGTGCCCATGCCGGGTCGAGCGGGACGAGCAGGAGCACTCCGACCGTGACCGTGACCGCGCCGATCGTCGCGATCGACCGCCCGTGCCAGACGTCGGTGAGCACGCCGCCGAGCACCCCGAACGCCATCACGCCGACCGGGAAGGCCAACAGGATCAGCCCGATCTCGGTCGGGGAGGCGCCGATGCGCGCCAGATGGAACGGCAACAGGAACTGCACCGCGAGCACCGCCGCCATCTCGAACAGCAGCGCCAGGTGCGGCCCGGACATCCCTGGCGCGCGTAGCAACTCCCGTACCTTGTCGCTGGCCGGGAGCCGTCGCCAGGCAAGCAGGAACGGCACGGCCACCGGAGCCAGCGCGAGCCAGCGCGAGCCAGGCCGCGCCGTACTCCGCGGTGAGTGAGAGCGACAGCAGCAGTGCGACGGTCGCCGCACCGAGCAACGCGGCCTCCGTGGCCCATGCCCTGTCCGGTGCTCGCAGTCCGGCGCCGGACGGCAGCTGGCTCACCGCCGCCGCGATGATGAGCGCGGCCACCGGCACGTTGAGGTAGAAGATCCACGGCCAGCCGACGGCGTCGATGAGCACGCCACCGAGCGCGGGTCCGCTCACCCCACCGAGCGGGCCGAGCGTCATGACGATCGCCATCGCCCTTCCCCTGCTTTCCGGCAGCACCGCCGTGGTGGCCAGTACCGGGACCAGCGCGAACAGCACCGCACCGAACGCGCCCTGTGCGGCGCGGGCGGCGATCAGCCATCCGATGTCCGGTGCGAGACCGACCGTCACACTGGCCGTGGCGAAGCCCCCGACGGCGAACACCATGACGCCGCGCCTGCCGACGCCGTCGAGCCAGCGTCCACTGGGCAGCGTGAGCGCGATCATCGGCAGGACGTAGCCGAGGATGACCCACTCGGTCACGCTGGTGCTCGTGCCGAAGTCGTGCTCGATGGTCGGCAGCGCGACGTTGACGACGGTGACGTCGAACTGCGCCATGAACACCGAGGCACCGGCCGCGAGCACCACGAGCCACCGGTTCCGCTGTGGCGTGTCCGTAGCCATCGCCCCTCCTCGACCATGAAGTACACGGTGCGTGTAGATGATAAAGTACACACACTGATAACTTTCGTGCAAGGGGTGAGGATGTCGAAGACCATCGACGACCCGCGCAACGCCCGCAGCCAGCGCACCCGTGAGGCGCTGCTCGCCGCGACGCGGGCGATCCTGGAAGCCGACGGGTTCGAGGCGCTGACCATGACCGCGGTCGCCGAGCGCGCCGGGGTGACCCGCCGTGCCGTCTACCTGCACTTCAACTCCCGGAGTGAGCTGGTCAGCGCGCTGTTCGGGTATATAGCCGAGCAGGAGGGCCTTGCGGAGTCGGTGGCGTCGGTCCAGCACGCGCCCGACGCGGTCAGCGCGTTACGCGCCTGGGCCCGGCACCTGGCCGGCTACCACCCCAGGGTGATGCTGGTCGACCGGGCGATCCAGCGCGTCGAGCACGCGGACGCCGACGCCGCGCGGCATCGAGAAACCGTGAACGAGGCACAGCTGGTCGGCTGTCGCCGTGTCGCCGAGTCGCTGGCAGCCGAGGGGCGGCTCGCCCCGCCGTGGACGGTGGCGACCGCCACCGACATGCTGTGGGGCCTCATCGCGACCGACCTGTTCGAACGCCTGCTCACCGGCCGCGAGTGGTCCCGGCAGCAGCTGGAGGAACGCCTGCTCGTGCTGTTCGAGGCGACGTTCGTGTCGCACGACGGTGCGCGCTGAACGTCGTTCACCGCATCGCGCCGCACCGTACGAGTGGCCGGTGGACGGCCGCGGCCCGCTCGGACACGATGGAAGGCGCAGCGACGTCGCACAAAGGGGTGTACTCGTGAAGGCATTCGCGTCCTCGGCCGACCTGGCCGAGAAGGAGCAGAGGCTGGCGGTGCTCGCCGACGGTGTCTACGCGCTCACCGCGGAAGGCGATCCGAACGTCGGCGCGATCGAGGGCGAGGACTTCCTGGTCTGCTTCGAGGCGCTGGCGACCCCGGTCGCCGCGCGGAAGTGGCTGGCGAAGCTGCGCGAGCACACCGAAAAGCCGGTGCGGTACCTGGTGCTGTCGCACTACCACGCCGTGCGGGTGCTCGGCGCGAGCGCGTTCGACGCCGACGTGATCATCGCGCACGACAACACCAGCGCGCTGATCGCCGAACGCGGTGAGCAGGACTGGGCCTCGGAGCTGGGCCGCATGCCTCGGCTGTTCGACGACCCGGCGTCGATTCCCGGGCTGACCTGGCCGACGCTGACCTTCAGCGAGACCTGCACCATCGACCTCGGCGGCGATCGCGGCATGCTCGAACTGCGCCACCTCGGCAGGGGCCACACTGAGGGCGACATCGTGGCCTGGTTGCCGCGGCAACGGATCCTGTTCGCGGGCGATCTTGTCGAGGCGCAAGCCGCGCTCTACACCGGCGACGCGTTCCACCGCGACTGGTCGACGGTCACACTGGACGGCGTCGCCGCGCTCGGCGCCGAGTCGCTGGTCGGCGGCAGGGGAGCGGTGGTGCACGGTACGGATGCGGTGGGTGCCGCGATCGACCAGACCCGGCACTTCCTGGACGTCCTGTTGCGCGAGGTCGACGCGGTGCGGCGACGCGACGGCACGCTCCGCGAGGCGTTCCACGCCGCACATGCCGCGCTGGTCGATCGCTACGGCAACTGGCCGATCTTCGAGCACTGCCTGCCGTTCGACGTCGCACGAGCGTGGGAGGAACTGTCCGGTGTGGAGCGTCCGACGATCTGGACCGCCGAGCGGGACCGGTCGATCTGGCAGCAGCTCCAGGGTTGAGCCGTGACCGGCCAGCGGGTGCTCGTCATCGGCAACGGGCCGGTCGGGCAGACCGCCGCGCTGCTGCTCGCCCGCTGGGGCATCGCCGTGACCGTGCTGGACGCCGCGCCGGGCCGCGAACTCGTCGGGTCGAAGGCGATCTGTCAGCAACGCGACGTCCTCGACATCTGGCAGGCGATCGGCGTCGGCCAGCGGATCGCGGACGAGGGCCTGACATGGACCACCGCCCGCACCTTCTACCGCGACCATGAGCTGTTCGCGGTGAGTCTGCCGGATCCGGGCCGATCGGCGTTCCAGCCGTTCGTCAACATCTCACAGTCCAGGGTCGAGGAGCTGCTCGACGCGCGCATCGCCGCCGAACGACTGATCGACGTCCGGTGGGGACATCGGGTCGTCGGCATCGAGCAGACGTCGTCGGGCGTGACCGTGCGGTGCGTTGCTGACGTCTTCACGGCGGACTACGCCGTCGTGTGCGCGGGTGCCAAGGCGGACGACCTGCGGGACGCGCTCGGCGCGTCGTTCGACGGACGTTCGTTCGACGACCGGTTCCTCATCTGCGACATCCGCGCGGACCTGCCCGGCTGGGCCGAGGAACGCCGGTTCTACTTCGACCCGTCGTTCAATCCCGGCAGACAGGTGCTGATCCACCCGTGTCCGGAGTCGACGTTCCGCATCGACTGGCAGGTGTCCAGCGACTACGATCTCGCTGCCGAAGAGCGCAGCGGTGCGCTGGAGCAACGTATCCGCGCCATCATCGGCGACACGGACTACGACGTCGTGTGGCGGTCGGTCTACCGGTTCCATTCGCGCGTTGCTTCCCTGTTGCGCATCGGGCGGGTCCTGCTCGCGGGCGACAGCGCGCACCTGTACGCGCCGTTCGGGGCGCGCGGACTGAACTCCGGTGTCGCGGACGTCGAGAACGCGGCGTGGAAGCTCGCGTTCGTGCTGCGCGGCTGGGCTTGTGAGGAGCTGCTGGACAGCTACCACGACGAACGACACACCGCTGCGCTGGAAAACCTGGACGTCACGACCGCCACGATGGACTTCCTGGTGCCGCACACCGAGGCGCAACGGTGGCATCGCGTCGACGCCCTGGAAAGGGCCGTTACGGACCCGGCCGCTGCGTCCGATGTGGACTCCGGGCGGCTGGCGGAGCCGTTCTGGTACGTCGATTCGCCGCTGACCACGACGAATCCGGCTCGACCGTTCGCAGGGCGTCCGCCGCGCGGAGCGGTGCCTGACGCGGGGCCGGGCGTGCTGCTGCCCGACGCGCCCGTCGTCGTCGACGGCGTCTCCGGCAGGCTCCGGGAGTTCGCGCGCGACGGGTTCCTGCTGCTGGCGGGGCCGGACGTGGACGTTGCCTCGTTGCGGGATGCTTCGGCGTCTGTGACCTCCGCGCCGGTGCGGGTGCTGTCGCTGGCGTCGATCGACGTCGACGGCGCGGTGGCGGAGTCGTTAGCCGCGCGGCCTGCGGAGGTGTGGGTCGTCCGCCCGGACGCGCACGTCGCGGCGGTGCTCGACGGCCCGACGCCGGGCGAGGTGGGCGCAGCGGTGCGCCGGGCGTGCGGTGTGAGTGCCCACCCTGGGGCAGCTATCAACGGCCCAGGCCCATCGGCTGGAAATTGACCCTGCAATTCTTCCACTCGCGGTCGCGCCGTGGTTGACGCCTCGAATGCGTGTTCGAGATAATCTCATGGTGACCACATTCATTCCCTGTTCGAGCTTGTCGGGCGTGCTCTTCGTGCCCGACGAGGCCGTCCTGCCGAGTCCGGCGTGTTTCGAGTCGCCGGAGATGTGGAGCGAGCAGGGCTGGCTGCGGATGCGCGATGAGGTCGCCAACCTCGACGCCGAAGGCGCCGTCGAGGCGCTTGCGGTGGCCAGGCGGTCGCGGGCGCGGGCGGACGCGTTGGAGGCGCGTGCGTTGGCGCGGCTGCACGAACTGCGCGATGGCTCGCGGTACGTGGCTGAGGAGGCGGCGCTGGAGCTGCGGGTGTCACGCCAGGTGGCGGAGCGACGCATCGAACGTGCGATGGCGTTGACAAAGCGGTTGCCGTGCACGCTGGCGGCGCTGGACGACGGTGAATACGAAGGTCATACCGCCAGCAAGATCGTCGAGGTCACCGAGCAGCTGGACGCCGACAAAGCTCGCGACGTCGATGAGCGTCTGGACGAGAAGGTGCGTGGCGGGCAGTTCGCGCCGGGTGACGCCAGTCAGATCCGACGTGCCGCCCGCAAGCTCGTCCAGCAGGTCGACCCTGACGGCCAGGCCGTGCGTGCCCGCCGCGCTCGGGCGGGCCGGAAGGTGGAGCTGGTCGCGGGCGAGGATGCCATGTCGACCTTGTATCTCGATCTGCCTGCCGAGGTTGCGGCCACGGCGTACGCGCGGATCGATCGCGACGCCCGCAGCCTGCGCAACAACGGCGATGAGCGCACCCTGGAGCAGCTTCGAGCCGATGTCGCCGCCGCGCTCCTGCTGAGCCAGCCGGCTGGCGCGCCGGACCAGTCGGTGCCCGCGCCGGGTGTCGGTGCGATGGTGTATCTGCATATGCCCATCGACACCGTCCTCGGCATGAGCGATCAGGGTGCGGAACTGTCCGGTTATGGCCCGATCCCGGGTCCGATCGCGCGGGAGATCGCTACGAATCCTGGTTCGGTGTTGCGCAAGGTGCTCACCGACCCGGGGAGCGGAGTGCCGCAGGACATCAGCCGTCGCCGCAAGCCAACGCAGGCGATGCGGGAGCTTGTGACGGCGCGGGATCGTGAGTGTCCGTACTGCCACCGCCCGGCGCAGCGCTGCGACTTCGACCATCTCGCCGAGTGGAGCACCTGCCGCGAGACCAGCGCTCGCAACGGTGGCGCGAAGTGCGAATACCACCACTACCTCAAGGACGAGCCCGGCTGGCGGCTCGACTACGACCCCGACACACAGACCGCGACGATCACCAGCCCCACCGGCCGCACCTACACCAAGAAAAACCGACCCATCAACGGCGGGAAGCCGAGGCCAGGACCGGCACGGAAGTCGAGACCGAAGCCGGAGCCGGAGACCGACGTCGTGATTCTGGAACAACGACAACCCGGCGAAACAGCACCGCCCGAGACGAACCCGCCACTTGACGACCCGCCGTTCTGATACCGCCGTCTGCCCCGCGCCCGTCGTCATTACCCGTCAGTAGCTTCGGGGTGCTACGTTGCCCGCAGCGAAGGGAGACTGCTGTGGATCCTGCGTCCGACACGTCGTCGGTGTCGCCTGCCTTTGACTCGCCCGCCGAGGTGGCGAAGCGGCTTGCCGAGGTGAACTACCTGGCGGAGCCCAACATCGCGACCACGGTCTTCCTCGCCGACCGGCTCGGCAAGCCGTTGCTGGTCGAAGGGCCTGCCGGGGTCGGCAAGACGGAACTCGCCAAGGCGGTCGCGGCAGTGACCGATGCCGAGCTGATCCGGTTGCAGTGCTACGAAGGGCTGGACGAGGCCCGGGCGCTCTACGAGTGGAACTATTCGAAGCAACTGCTGCGCATCCAAGCCGCCGGGTCCGACGCGACCTGGGAACGCACCCACGACGACATCTTCACCGACGAGTACCTGCTCGCTCGTCCGCTCCTGCGCGCGATCCGCCGGGACGACCCCACGGTGTTGCTGATCGACGAAACCGACAAGGCCGACATCGAGATCGAGGGTCTGCTGCTTGAAGTGCTGTCGGACTTCCAGATCACCATCCCCGAGCTCGGCACCGTCCGGGCCGCGCGCAGGCCGTTCGTGGTGCTGACGTCGAACGCGACCCGGGAGCTGTCCGAAGCCCTGAAACGCCGTTGCCTCTACCTGCACCTCGACTACCCCACGCGGGACCGCGAGCGCGACATCGTGCTGGCGCAGGTGCCCGGTATCGACGCCGCGCTGGTCGACCGGCTGGTCGAGGTGGTCGCGACGTTGCGGACGCTGGAACTGAAGAAGACGCCGTCGATCGCGGAGACCGTCGACTGGGCGCGCACCCTGCTCGCGCTCGGAACGTCCACAATGGACGAAGCTGCGATCGAGAGCTCGCTCGGCGTCGTGCTCAAACACCGGTCCGACCAGCTTCGCGCTGCCAAGGAACTGGGGTTACCCGGTGCCGGGCGCTGATCGGACAGCGCTGCTCGACCACCACATCGCGTTCCTCGACGTGCTGCGGGAAGCCGGTCTGCCGGTGTCGCTGGCCGAGGGGTTGGATGCCGCCCGCGCTATGACGATGGTCGAACCGCTCGATCGCGAGGCGCTGCGCACGGTATACGCGGCGACCGTCGTCAAACGCCAGGGCCACCGGCCGTTGTTTGATGAGCTCTTTGACCTGTGGTTCCCGCGCGCGATCGGGGAGGGCCGCAGCGACGAACGACAGCGACCGGAACCGCGCGTCGAGGTCACGGGTGGTCGCGCCGCTCCGGAGGGCGCGCAAGAGATGCGCACGGAGCTGGCGGAACTCCTCTTCGACGGCGGCGACTCCGCGTTGCGGCAGCTCGCGAGCCGGGCGGTCGCGCGTTTCGGGGAGATCGGCGGGTCAGCCGGGGGATCGGGCGGGGGATCAGGTGGACGCGGCGGCGCGGGATCGCGCGGGTCCGGTGGCACCCGTGGCACGCGGAGTGGCGCGAGCACCGGCGCCCGCTCGTGGTCACCCAACGCCGTGCTGGACGCCCTGACCCCGAGGACGTTGCTCGCGGGCTTGTTGCGTAGCGGTGCCGAGGGCGACGAGTTCGCCCAGTCGCTCGCGCGTCGCAGGTACCGCGACCGTATCGCGCGCTTCGAGCGATTGGTCAACGCCGAGGCGCGCCGCCGCATCGCTGAGGACAGGGGAGCGGAGGCGACCGCAAAATCTGTGGTGCGGCCACCGCTCGATCAGATCGACCTGATCGGCGCGAGCCATGCGGAACTCGCCGCGTTACGCAGGGAGATCTATCCGCTGGCCCGGCGCCTCGCCACGAAGAAGAGCATGAAGCGCAGGCGTGGCGGCCGAGGTCCGCTGGACTTCCGCCGCACCATCCGCGCCTCGCTCGGCACCGGCGGCGTGCCGGTGACCACGCGCCACCGGCCGCGCCGACCCCACAAGCCGGAACTGGTCGTGCTGTGCGACGTCAGCTCGTCGGTCGCGTCGTTCGCCCGGTTCGGGCTGCTGCTGGTCTACGCGCTGAGTGAGCAGTTCAGCGCGGTGCGGTCGTTCGCGTTCGTCGACACCGTCGAGGAGGTCACGCGGCATTTCGCCGACGCGGACGACGTCGCTGATGCCATCAACCGGATGGAGCAGGGACTCACCATGCGAATGCTGGGCGGCGGCACCAACTACCGGCGCGTGTTCACCCGGTTCGATGAACGCTACGCCAACGCCATCACGCCGAAGACGACGCTGCTCGTCCTCGGTGACGCCCGTGCGAACTACGCCGACCCTGCGGTGGCGACGTTCGCCGGGTTGGTGCAGCGCGCCAAGCACGTCTACTGGCTCAATCCGGAACCGCGGGGCAGCTGGGGGACCGGCGATTCGGCCGCGACGACCTACGACGACGTCGTCGAGATGGTGGAGTGCCGCACGCTAGCGCAGCTCGCCGACTTCGTGCGCGACCTGGAGTAGCGCAGGAGACAGGCGCAGGAGACAGGCGCAGGAGACGGGCGCGGGACGCAGGCGCGGGAGACAGGCGCGGGAGATGGGCGTGCGACGGCCTAGGTGGCTGGTGTTTTTCGCGTGGCGGTGACCCGGTAGCCCCGGCTGCTGGGCGAGAATGATCTCGTGACGTTGGGACGGTCGCCGAGACAGGCGGATTTGCTGACCACGACGGCCAACTATTGCGAGGGCCGGGTC
>WHTY01000121.1 GCA_009377475.1 Actinophytocola sp. | reverse complement strand
GAGACCGTCATCGACGCCTTCTTCGACTTCGCCGACACGATCATCACCGTCCGTAGCCTCATCCGCCAAGCCTGGACCCTCTACCGATGGGACACCCGACCAACACGCCGCCCCTGACCATCGCCTATTTGCGCAGCCTCTAACGCTTTGTACGCTAAAGTTAAACCTCAACACTGCTGCCATTCAGTGGACGTTCACCGGCGAGATCGAGCGGTTCGACGGTCCTGGCGGCTGGTACCACGTCGACGTCCCGGGCGACATCGGCGACGAGTTCGAGCATGACGGTTTCATCCCGGTCATCGCCGAGGTCGGCGTGAGCCGGTGGGAGACGTCGGTGATGCCGAAGGGCGATGGCACCCGGTTCGTGGCGGTCAAGGCCGCCGTCCGTAGGGCCAACGACCTCGACGAGGGCGATCCGATCACCGTGACCATTCGCCGTCGTTGACCAGCGGCGGGAGAATGCCCGAATGGACAAGTACACCCTGGTGACGTTCGTGCAGCGCCGCATCGCGAACCCCGTCATTCGCACGGCGCTGCTGCGCGGCGTGCCGCTGCCGGGCTACGCGCTCCTGGAGACGACCGGCCGCAAGTCCGGCCAACCCCGCCGGGTGCCCGTCGGCGACGGACTGGACGGCGACGTCTTCTGGATCGTCGCCGAGCACGGACGTAGGTCGGGCTACGTGCGCAACATCGAAGCGAACCCCCGCGTGCGCGTGCGGGTGCGTGGCCGCTGGCGTACCGGCACCGCGCACATCCTCACCGACGACGACCCGCGCGAACGCCAGCGCAAGCTCAGTGACCTGCGCCTGAGCGCCCGGCTCAACGCCGCCGCGGTCCGCTCACTCGGCACGGAGCTGCTCACGGTCCGCATCGACCTCGACGACTAAAACCACGTGCACGATCGTCCCACTACGGGAACACTCGTCGCCGTGGAATACGCAGGGCTGACACAGCTGCGCGACTGCTCCGCCGGTGAGTGGATCGCGCCGCGCCTGGGACCGTTCGGCGGAGCCGTCGAGTCCGTGGTGCCGCGCGGGTTCGACGCGTACGCACGGGTCCTGCACCCGGTCACCGACGCTCGCGGCGAGCCATCCAGTTGGACGACGGTGTGCGAAGCGACCGGCCGACAACCACACGCCCTGATGCAGTGGCACGCGATCGCCGGGGCGACAGTCACCGAACGCAATGGTGTGAGCGAACACTCCATGCTCTGGGACGGCGATGAACCGGGCGAAGGCAACCTCGCCGAACCCGCGCTCACCGCGTTGTTTCGGCTGCTGATCCGCCACACCGATCCGGACGCCGAGTGCTACTGCGCGTTGTGGGACGGGTGGGGATTCGGTGCGGAGACGCCTGCGGTCACCACCGTCGTCGCGGTGCGGCGGCCGCGTTGGCTGCGGTGGCTGTGGCCGAAGGCACGTCCCGGCCTGGTTCCCTCGCCATCCTCGTTCGCAGTGCTGACAGGCCCGCGCCTGCGCCACCCCGGTCGGGACTACCTGCTCTTCTCGGGACAACTGGAGACGGCGATCGAGACGGGATTCGACGTTCGATTCGGCTCGCAGTCACCGAACTTGTTCTGGCCAGCGGACCGGACGTGGTGTGTCGCCACCGAGATCGACTTCGACTCGACGCTCGTGGCCGGATCGACGTCCCTGATCGACGACGTCCTCACTGACCCGGCGCTCGAAGCGTGGCCGGTCCATCCCGGCGACTCCCTCACCCACGACGGCGACACCCTGAACGCCTAGCGCTCCGGTGGAACCGTCACCGCGATCTCCTCGCCCAGCCGCGCGCCCAGAGACAACGCGAGGTCGTCGCCGCTCCAGAACCGCCCGGGGTCGTACCAGTTCGGCCGCCGTCCGCTGGCCAGCAGCCCCATGGCCTCATAAGTGACGGCGACGACCTCGGCGCAGTAGGCCGTCTCCAGCTCCCCGGCGAACGCCTTGCGCGTCGGCATCCGGCCACGGAACCACCGCGACGCCAGCCGCGCCGTCGACGGAAACGGCGTGCCGTTCAGCCGTGCGATGGCGCGGAGGGCGGCGTCTTCCTTCTCCCGGGTGACGTCGTAGTCGAGCTGCCGCAGCCACGCCCGCTGCCCGTACCGGTTGCCCCAGACGACGACCGCATCGCGCAGGTCGTGCAGTTGCGCGCCGCGCTGGCGGGTGCCCGTCCACATGTCAGGCAGGGAGCGGCCGAGCTCGGCGTGCCACATCAGCGGCGGCAGATCTTCGATGACCACGGACATGCCGACGTGGTTCACCGGACTGTTCGTCGTCACCCGGATGGCGCGGTCAGCCATCGTGTGACCGCAGAACAGCCACACGTCACCCGTACGTGTGTGGGCAACCGCCTCGTCGAGCGTGATCCGCGCTTCCGCCACGGTTGTAGCGTAGGCACATGCGCTGGTGGAAGGTACTCGGCCTGGCAGGGATCGCCGGTGTCGCCGCAACCGGGGTGGTCATCGCGCGGGCGGAACGACGTCGCAGGGCCTACACCCCGGAGGAGATCCGCGAACGCCTGCACACCCGCGTGACCGAGGCCGAGAAGAAATCTGACTGAGGCTTACTCGCGCGCCAGCAGGTACGGCCGCGCCAGCACCAGCGCGATCGACGTCAGCAGCATCCCGAAATACACCGGAGCCAGATGCCAGAAGTCGGTGTAACCGATGACCGCGTGCACCAGGACTGCTGGGAGAAACCCCGCGCACGCTGTCGCCAGCAGCGTCCACCACACCCACGACTCGCCGCGCCGCCAACCCCACGCGCTCAACAGCGTGATCGCGGCAGCCGCCGCCATGAGCGCGCCACCGAAGCCGGCCCGGTCGTGCGTGACGAACGGCAGCAAACGCGCGTTCACCGCCCGCAGCGTGTCGACGTCCACACCGAGAAACACCAGGTCACTGCGCACGAACACGGTGGTAAGACCTACCACGGACACTACAAAGCCGCCCACGAACAGCCCGACGCCGGTCACCACCATCAGCAACTGTCCGACCAACTCCCTTCGCCACACCGCTTCGGAGCCCTCGCCGCGATACGTCCACTTCGGACGGTGATCGCGACTCCATACCGCCGCGACGAACATCGGGAACAAAACCACGACCACCGCCGTGTGCAGCGGTTCGATGAACCCGGTGCCGAGGGAGTACACCAACGTCGGGAACCCGATCAGGCCGGACACCAGCAGCGCGACGCGCGCCCACGGCCAGCCCTGCCGCATCCCGCCGTACGCGAGCCCCGCGTAAAGCGCACCGATCGCGACCATCGTGCCCGCCATGGTCACCCGATCGTGTTGCAGAAACGGGACCAAATGGTGGTTTACCGCGTGCAGTTCGGCACGTCCCATGCCGAGGAAGTCCTCGTCGTACCAGAGCAGCACCGGTCCGAGCGTGATCGCGGCGGCGCCGACTCCCGCGCCGACCATGCCGAGCCCGACCAGCAGGCCCCACCACCATGCTGGCCACCGGCGTGGATCCCGCGGCACGTCTCGGAGTCGTGGCGCTGGCTCGGTCGGCGTGACCGCTTCAGTCACCCGTTGGAACCACCCTGGTCCCGCCGTTGTCAGCACTCGCGGCGTGACGACGAGTGTCTTCGCCGGATCGGCGAGCACTCGCGCGGCGGCGGCGACGTCGGCCGATGAGGTGTAGATGCGGTCACCGTCCGGCCGTGGTTCCGTCTCCACGAAGCCAGCCCCGATCGTCAGCAACGCCCGGCTGGCGTCGTCGGCGACGTCCGCAGGCACAACCGCACCCAGCCGCTCGGCGACGTCTACCGGCGGATGACGATGGCCGAAAGCGCGCACGACAAGACGTCGCCCACCAGGCACCCGCACCACTGTGGCCAGCACGCGCAACGCCGCGCGCTGCGACCGCCGCTCGCCCAGCACGGCGCTCGCGATGCCCCGCAATGGTTGATATGTCCAATCCGGCACGCACTCATTACAGCCGCTGTGAGTGCAGCAACGACCACCGGGCCGCTTCACCGTGTTCGGTGTCATTGACCGATCCCAGTCCCGCCAGACGGCTCACAGATATGGAACCGCAGCGCAGCCACAACTTCAGCGCAACACGATTGGGGATCGTAGGAGGTCGGTCACTTCCGCAAAGTTCCTGCGCGCATCCTGCGGTATTCGATACGCTGATGCGGGAATTTCGCAGTATCTCGGGAGGAGTCAGCATGGGAAGCCTGGCTACGGCGTCGACCCAGGCGGCACAGAAGGCCGTGAACTATCTCAACTTCGATCTCGCGGAATTCGCTCGCGAGTTGGAGAACGCGCCGACATTACAGCGGCAGTTAACCGTAAGTCGCAGACGACGTGCGACCGACGATCGCGATGACGATGACGATGACGATCAATACTTCCAGAATCCGCTCGGGTAATGGCTTTCGATGAACCCGCGCCGGCCGAGATCGTCGTGAACTCGTCCGATCAAACGCCCTCACGGCAGTCTGACCGCCGCCCACTTATTGCCGAGGTATGAGACTCCCTGGCCGTGAGGCACGGCGACTCGTCACGGTGCTGAGCGTGATGGCAAGCGTGACAATTGCCTTGCTTACCGGGGTTGGAATCGCTGGGATCATGGACACTCGGGCAGCGTGCGAAGCGGACGGAGTCACGGTTTACACCGGGATGACTCGTGTGCTGTGCGAGGTCGGCGACGAGACCGTCACCATGCCGACACAAGCCGCGTTCATGACGACGCTGTTTGCCGGTTTCGGCCTATTGTGTACGGTCCTGATCGCGATCACGTACACGATAACCAATCGAGAAGCACGCAGGCAGTCATCAGAGAACGCGTAAGCAGAATGACCAAGTACACCTATGCGACGCAAGGGCGAAACCGGCGACGCCATCGCCGCGTACCAGAAATTGCAGGAGATCTACCGAAAGCGGCACCAGAACAACTGCTCAACTGCTATTGATAAGAGCCGACACGAGCCCGCTGGATACTTGCGTCAGTACCCAACTCGCCTCGTGCTGACGGGTTATCGACGTAGAACTTCACCAAGTGGTACACCAGGCTCGGTTCGATGGCTAGGTTTGGGCAGTCTATCTCAATCATTGGCACCGGCGGCAACTTGTCAATCTTCCATACTTTTGACGTCTGGCGCTTCTGCCACGGGGCGTTCGAATACGCGATGACTAAGACTTCAGGTGTTCCGTTGTAAGCCGCCTTGGCACCCGCGAATACCTCCCATGGCATAAATGACTCGAACGCGCGACCTCGGTGGTAGATACCACGCTGTGACAGCACGACACGCCCGCGGTTGATATTTCCCAACACTACCAGCGCCACGAAACTCGCGCAGAACAATGCCGCCGCGCCGGTGAGCGCGCCAGCCAACTCAGAGGCAGGAATCGTCTCGCCCGCGAAGAAATAGTCCACGGAAGCCACACCGAAGATCGCCGTCATGCATATAGTCAAAGCAACCAGAATCGCGAAGGACGTCCCCGAATACCGCAGCTCCGTCGCAGGCGACCCTTCGTGCTCGGTGAGCATAATGTCACGCTCATGGTGTCGTGGGCGCATCCGGGTGACATAGCTGTACGCCGCGATGAGCGCGAACAACAACGCGAACAGCAGCGCGTATTTGAGCGCGCCCGGCTTGCCGATCGCGACGAAACCGAATCCAACGACGATCGATCCGAGCGACAGCATTGCCACGAACGCGAGAGAAACCGAGTACTTCGCGCCTCCGCGAGTTTGCGGCCATTCGGTCGGAGTCGGCAGCATGTTAGAAGACCGCATTCCAGGCATCCTCCGCCAGGTTTCCTATTGCCTTGCCTGCGTCCCCCACGGCCTGCGCTCCCTCTTCAATCGCATCACCGACGGCCCCGACGCCGTTTTCGTATAACGAGTCGACCATGCCCGAAGCGAAGACACCAACGACCGCGCCGCCCAGAGCGCCCGCCGCGGTTCCGACCACCGGGACGGGAATGGCAGAACCGATCGCCGCACCAGCAAGGACTGAGGTCCCGAAACCCACCGCGCCTGATACGACGGCCTGGTCGACGGGCTTGCCGTTCGCAACGTCGTAGGCGACTCCCGCAACGGCGAGGGCACCTCCAGCCTTGAGAGCGAGTCGTCCAGCCCTAGCATCCGCCGTCGCCGCAGCCTTAGCCGCGTCATCAGCGCTATGCGCAGCCGCTCGTGATGCATCGAAGTCTTTGTACACCTGCGCTGCCGGAGTCCCAGCGGGCGCCGTTTTGGCACGCTCCAGAAACGTCGCCGCCTCCTCCGACAAGAACTTGGACTGCTTCATCAGAACCGACGAATGCTTAGCAGCCAAGGTTTCCGCAGCTCCATTCGCCAGGTCGCCGACCACGAAGAACCACTTGCTGGTAACGTCGCTCAACACATTTTTCAGGGTGTCCGCCGCGAGTTTCGCCACGGTGCGGGCGGCATTGGCGGCATGCTTCGCCGAGTTGTAGGCGTCCACCAAGGCAGCATGGTCGGCTGCCGCAGCGGTGGTCTCGTTGTATGTGGCAACCGCCTCAGGCGTTGCTGCCGACCCCGATGGAGCCGGGCCGGGGCTCGGTGGAGGTGGACCCGGATCCTCGATGACCTCGCCTCGCACAGAGAGACCAGCGGCAGCCGCCCGCTCGCGTACCCGATTAATGTCATCAAGTGCACGGTCCAACTCGGCGGCATAGTCATCGAACTTCAGCGCGCAGTCCGTTGCCGCAGTGGCAAGATCGTCCGCCTTCTTCGCGCCCTTCGTCATCTTGTCCCGATACGCCTGCCCCGCTTCACCTTCCCAACCAGCGTCAGCGGCATTACGAGCCTTAAAGATCATGGAGGCGGCGTCTGAAACACCCGTACCAAGGGACTCACGAAGCCACTGTGCAGCGGCACGAACGCTCTCCGGATCACCCTCAATCGTCGTATCGATTGGCACGCTCAGCCCCTCCGGAAGCATTGTGAAGATCTTCACGTGCTTGAGCATCGAGCTCTTGATATTTCCGAGCGGCATCTGCGACCTCGTCACCAGCCGCCCCGGCACCAACCACAAGCTGGCCAGCATTGGCTGTCAGGTGGGCGAGAATCCCGGCGACAGCGGCCGTGCCGAGGCCCGCGTCCGGCGTGCCAGGGACCGAACTGCCAAGGGCGTCCACGTCAGCACTCGCGTTTCGCAACGTGCTTGCGATGCCGTCCAGCACACCAGGGTCAACCTCGAAGCCCCCAGTCATACGGCGCTCCTGTTCCGGTGCTCCTCAGGGATCACGACGTCCATCAGGAGCAACTGAAACGGCTGCGCATGCTGCAGGCCGTCCAGAGCGGCCGTCGGCATTACGATCCACGGCTGCGCTTCGCCGCAACACTCATGCAACCGATCAAGCGCAGAATATGCGAGTAGCGCCACCCGTCCGTCACGAGTGGTGCGCATCTCGACCTGCGCCTGCTGGGGATCCTCCACCCGTTCCACACAAGGCAGGTACACGATCGGAGGAAAGTTCGGTGGTATCGAGGTGCCCGAAGATGCGGCCCCTCCAGACATCGTCATTGCAGCTCCCGCGATAGTCCCTGCTGATCCACGGTGATTAGAACACGTCAACGTCTGGCACGTGGCCGTCTTTCCAAATCCGCACCTATGTGGTTGCCGCTCAACAGCTAGAGCGATCGCCCCGGCTGGCTGCCACACTGCCGCTGTGGGCCTGCTGTTCGCCAGCCACCCCGAACCGGACGCGCTCCCCCGCGTCGCCCCGACCGCCGACAGCGAGACCAGCAGCGCTCCGTCGGAGCCCGAACCGGCGACCGCCGAAGTCCGCGCGTGGGCCATTGACCAGGACCTTCCCGTATCCGATCGGGGTCGGCTGCGGCCCGAAGTATGGTATGCCTGGCGGGACGAGCACCAGTAGCGGCATCGATTCGAGCTCGGATGGAACCCAGACGTGGGAGTCATCGTCCGACGATGTGATGGGATCGATTGTGACCGCTTAACCGGTTGGCTACGGTGATCTAGTGAAGACTGCGGCCAGGGTGGGGCCGCGTCACTGGGGACGAAAGGGGATCTGCCGCGATGGTCAGGATCGACAGCTATCTGGCGAACAAGTCGGCCGCAGTCGGCGACGTCGAGGACATCGCATTCGACGCCGACGGGATGCAGCGCATCATCGACGACACGAATGACTTGATCCAGCGAAAACTATTCAAAGCGAAGCAAGAAGCAACGGACGTCACTGAATGGATCTTGACTCAACCGAACCATCCAGCAGGCGACGACTTCGTACTCTTTGCGAGGGAGCACGCCCAGCGCTACTCACAATTCAATGACGAGTACGTCGATTCATTGCGGAACTTCGTCAAAAAACTTGAGAAACTACGCGCCGATGTCACCAACCGCGAGGACGATCTTAGTTGGGGTTTCGACAAGGGGATGCAGGCCTGAGCATGACGAAAAGGATCACAACCGTTGCGGCCTCGCTGATCACGGTAGGACTACTGGCTGGGTGTTCTACCGACGAGGCAGGGGCGCCAACACCCAGTCAAAAGACCTCGGCAAGCCAGTCTCCAAGCGCTGCGGAGCTGCCTCACTCTGGTGCTCCAGCTGTCACATCGACTGTTGACACCGGAAAGTGGGAAGGGAAACCCTGCGATGCCCTGACATCCAGCCAACTGTCTTCGAACAGGCTGAACAGTGTCGAAGCCGAACCGGACCTACAGTCCATGAACGGACCGCAGTGCAGTTGGTACTCGCCGAACACCGGTAGCTTTGGTGGCGCTTTCCTGACGAAGACACCAACAGGCGAACCCCCGCAAGGCTTGAGCGCAGGCTACGCCAACAACAAGAAAAACCCTTTTGCGATATGGCAGGAAGTCACGATCGAGGGCCAGCCAGCCGTCATTGCGAACGAGAAAGACCAGCGTAATCGCGGCGAGTGCGGGGTCGCCGTCGGACTTCGTGATGACCTCGCGTACAGCGTCCGCATCACTGACCCCGACAAAGACTTCGCCAACGATCCTTGCGCTTTCGCGAAAAAGATCGCCACGCTCGCGGTAACGACAATGAAGGGGGGATCGTAATGTCGTACTGCATAGGCGGCCACGAGATCTACCGGAGGGTAAGTCCTCGAGCAGACTTCGAACAGAAGCTCGGCACCGGCGCACAAGCGTTCCGGAACCTATCGGCCGCCCATGATGAAGTCGACACCGAACTCGCGCGGATCGTCAAGTCACTCGGTACCGCGTGGAAAGGCAAGGCCGCTGAGGCCGCCAAGGCCGAGATGACCAAGCTGCAGGAGGTCTCCGCGAAGGTCGCGACGACCAACATGCAGCCTGCGCAGTACAGCTACGACGACGAGTCGGCGAGCCACGAACGGTTGCGCAACAGCCTGACTCCGGTGGACGAGGAGCCGGAGGACGCCAGTTTCTTCAGCATTCTCCCTGGCGTCGACAGCCAGGAACAGAAAAACGAGCAGTGGGAAGAGGCCAACGCCAACAACGTTCGGAAGTACACCGACTTCGAGCAGCGGACGTTCCACAATCAGCGGCTGATGAATGAGCCGTTCCCGGAAGTCAAAATCAATGACGACGTCAACTCCGGGGACAAGGGCCGGACCGGCGCGATCGACGGCGGCGGGGCCACGGGCCCGAGCGCGAGCGGGTCCGCCGCGACCCCGACGTCGCCTGCGGGATACAGCGGCGGCGCGTACGGCGGCGGTGGCTACGGAACGAGCGGCCCGCAGGTGGGCTCACCTGCGGGCGCGGGTGGTTACTACGGCGGCACCGGCCCGGCTGGCTCCGGCGCAGGCGTCACCAGCCCGTCCTCGAGCGGCCCCTACACCGGGCTCCCACCAGGCGCGGAGCGGCTGCCGGACGGCTCGATCCGATACCCAGACGGCACCATCCGCACCCCGGACGGCCGACTGATCCGCCCCGGCAGCACCACGACGTCTGGCTTCGGCAGCGGACGCTCCGGCTCCGGCGCCGAAGGCGGCTACGGCCCCGGCGGCATGGCGGGCGGCGCCGTCGCTGGTGGCGGCGCGGCGGCAGGCTCCGCGGCGGGCATGGGCGGACAGCCGCTCGGCGGCGGCAAGGCCGCTGGTGCGATGCCGAGCCAGGGCATGGCTCCCGGCGGGATGGCCGCCAAGGGCGCGGCTGGCTTCGGCCCTGGTCGCGGCGGCATGGGCGGCATGATGGGCGGCGGTGGCGCTGGTCGCGGCCAAGGTGGCGACGAGGACGGCGAGCACCAGGACAAGTACTACATCAAGCAGGAAATGGACCCAGGACTGCACGTCGAGTACGACGAGCATGGCGAGAAGCTGGTCGACGAGAGCACCGGTTTCACCGTCGTCCCGCCGGTCATCGGCGAATAGCGCGTCACTCGACAGGGGGAGTCTCGACGTGATCAGGCATGCCGTCTCCATCTCGGTGGAGGCGTACACCAGAGCCATTCAGTGGCTCAACCTCGGCGAATCGCATCCGACGCTGGTCGGCGGCCAGTTCTGGTACCCGGCGAGCGACGCAGGAGCACGCGACCGGCAGATCTTCGCCCAACTCGCCGAGCAGGGGCTGACGTCCGGCAACGCCGTGTCGGACGACTTCGAGGAAACACTCGTCGTCATGCAGCGCGCCGCCCGCGAGTACTACACCCTCGCGAAGGTGGACGGCAACCACATCACCGTCCGGGCGGCGGCGATCGGCCGCGACGCCGTCCTGGTCATCGCGGGCGGCGGCATGGTCGACCTCGAACCGATCCCGTACGACGAGCTCGGCATCCGGGTGGCCAGCGCGCTACCGGAGACGCCCGCCGCGCGCATCCGGTCGATGAGCTGCGATCGCGCCCTACTCGAAGCGATCGAGAAGGGCGAACGCCCGCCAGCCGGTCCCAGCGTCACCGACGCCAGGCACATGCAGCGCTGGCTACACCTGGAGCGGTTCAACGTCGGCGAGATGCACGCCGCCATCCGACACGAGGCACACGGCACACGCATCGCGACGAAACCCCCGCTGACCTGCTGGATCGACAACGAAAGCGGACGCGGCCTGCTGGTCCACGCCGACGGCGGGTGGCTCAACCTCGGTCCCGCTGGCGCCAGCGACATCGCACAACGGTTCGCGCAACTGGAGAACGCGCTACGGGGCCGGTGACCAGGCAGGTCGCCACGTGCACGACGCGATCCGCGCTCACCATCCGTTGACCAGCTCCGACGGCATCGGGCGGTGCAGCCGCCACGTGATCGACACCGGCTCGGCGTCGTGCTCGACGTACGACACCCTGCCGAGGCACCGGAACGGCGCGGGACCGTCACCGATCGACGTCTCACGCAGGAACAGCACCACCTCGCTGCCCTGCTCGCGATGGCGCAGGTAGCGCTGTCCCGTCGCGGACGACGTCGACAGCCGGTGCCTCGGCCGCCACCGGAACAGCTCGGTGCTCGCCGGCTCGCCCGCACCCTGCGTCACGAACAGCGCGTCGGTGCGGGACGCCGGGCACCACGCTACGCCAGTCGTGTGACCACCGGGCGGACGTCGCAACGTCGCGTAGCCGAGCGCCGCCAGGATCTCCTCGCGCAGGTAACAGGCGTGGCTCACCAACGGCACCGACGCCAGCTCGCCATCGAGCGGAATTGGCACGTGTCGCGCACGGTTCACCGCGACGTCGATCAGCTCGGCGATCTCCGCGCACACCGCCCGGTGCCGCCGCAGATGCGCCAGGCCAGCCGGGTACGACGCGAACCCACCACGCTTCGGCCACACCGCGAACAGCAACATCCGCGCCAGCCGCTGCTCCCGCTCGGACAGCTCGCCGTAGCGTGGGCCGTCGACGTCGACCAGCCGCCGGTACACCTCCGCGCGCTCCGCGTCATCGACGTGCGCGAACGCCGCCACCCGCCGGAACAGCAGCTCCTCGTCGGGGCCGCCGGACGACGTCGCGAATCCGGCCGCTCGGCGGGCGGACGTCCACGTGCCGCCGTTGCGGTAGACATCAGACAGCTCCCGATCGGCCTCGTGCAGGTACGACGCCAGCGGCAGATCGCCGTGGGACCGGACCTCGGCGGCGAGCTGACCCCGCGACAGCCGCGACGGCGCGCCAAGGTTGGCCAGCACGATGCGCCTCGCCTCGTCGTCGAGCACCGCGCGCGACCCGGACGGCAACGCGGGAAAGCCCTGCTCAACCTGGCGTCGCAACGCGCGGCGGCTGGTGCCGGTCAACGCCCGGTACCGCAGGTCGAACCGGAACTCCGGCCGCTGCGTGCCGATGAAGTCGAGCACCGTCAACGCCGCCTTGCCCGGCGCACGCCGCAGTCCGACGCCGAGCTGCCGCAGAAACCGCGCGGGGTTGTCGGTCGGCGACAGCAACAACACGACGTCGACCTCGGGGACGTCGACGTCGTCCCGCGCGGTGAACAGCACGCGGACCTCGCCCGACCGGAGCGCCGCGACGCCATCAGGCCCAGCAGCAGGAATGCCGGCATCGCACGCCACGCGTGCCATGTACGCCGCGTGCGCGTCGGACACGCACCACCCGACCGCCCGCATCGTGTCCACATCGGTCACCCGCTCCCGCAGCGCGGCGACGACGACGTCCGCCCGCGCGTCGTTGCCGGTGTAGCGGGCGTCGAGGACGTCGGCGTCGTACGCACCCAGCTTCCACGCCACATCGGACAGGTCCACGCCGTCCGCGACGCCGTAGTAGTGCACCGGCGCCAGCAGCTCCGCCGCCACCGCGTCGCACAGCGGCAGCTCGTACGCCGACCGCCCGTCGAAGTGGTGCAGCATCTCGTCGTCCGGCGTCGCGGTGAGCGCGAGCAGTTCCTCCGGCCGCAGGTGCGCCAGCAGCCGCGCGTACGCCTGCGTGGCGGCGGGGTCGAAGCCGTCCACGATCACGACGTCGAACCGGGCGGCGGGCAGCTCCTCGATGCCGAGCTCGGCGAGTCCGTCAATGGTGGCGAACAGGTGCCGCCGCCGCGGCCGCTTCCCGGCCACGTGGCTCGCGCCGAATTTCTCGTCGCCGAGGGCTTCGCGGAACGTCCGCACCGCCGTGTCGCGCGCCTCATCGGTGGGCGCGACGTACAGCAGGCTCGCGTCGCGCCGGTCCCGCAGCCGCCGGTAGTCCAGGGCGGCGAGCACGGTCTTGCCGCTCGCGGCGACGACCAGGTTGCGATGCCGGTCGTGCGTGTCGCGTTCGACGTCCAACGCCGCGAGCGCCTCCTGCTGATGCGGCAGCGGCCGGACGTCGACCCCGGCGTGGCCGATCGCGGGTGGCGCGCCGCCGCGCGCGAGTGCCGCGTCGAGCCGGGACGCATCGCGCGCAGGGTCATACGGCACGAACACGCCGGACGTCCAGTGGCTCTCGAACGCGTCCTGGAACTTCCGCAGCAGCTCGGGCGTCGCGGTGCCGGACAGCCGCAACGTCCACTCCATGCCCTCGGCCAGCGCGGCGCGGCACAGGTTCGCGCTGCCGACGAAGGCAGTGTCGTCGCCGGTGTTGCGGTGGAACAGCCACGCCTTCGCGCGCGGCCGTGCCGACTCGGCGTCGTAACCGATGCCGACCTCGGCGTTGAAGTACCTGACCAGGTTGTCGATGGCCGCGCGCTCGATCGCGCTCGCCGTGGTGATCACACGGAACGGCACGCCCCTGCGGCGGACGTCGTTGAGCGAGTCGTCGAGCAGCCGCAGGCCGTCGCGGCGCACGAACCCGCACAGCAGGTCGACCCGGTCGGCGGTGGCGAGTTCGGCGCGCAAGGCCGCGGCGAGCGACGGCGACTCTGCGCACGCTGCCCCGCCCGCTCCCCCGTCGGCCCCATCCCCGCCCCGCATCTGGCGCGGCACGGTCCCCGCGTCGAAACCGGTGAACGCCACCAGCCGATTGAGCGAGCTGGGGACGCCGTCATCCGTTTCGAGCAGCGCGAGCACCCGTTTGGCGAGCGCGATGCGGCGTTCGTCGTCCAGCTCGGTCTCGATGCGGCGGCGCACGGCGTCCGCGACGTGCGCGGCGAGGACCTCGGGCGGCGCGACCGGCGCGCTCGGCTCGACGTCCGGCCGGAAGCGGGTGCGCAGGACCGCGAGCGTGCGCTCAAGGCGAATGGTGCGGACGGCGTCGGGCGCGCCGTCGGCCAGCGGGTCCATGCGCCAACTTTGCCATGTGACCCGTCTTAACACCCGATAGGTCGGACCTGCCTGCGCATTCGGCTCGCGACCAGTCGGAGCCCAAGGTGCCCTTCGGTACATATTCCGTGCCCAAGGCGACCTTGGGCACGGCGATCACCGTACGGCCGAACGGGTGGAACACACCCCTGTGCGCCGCCTACTCGGCGTAGCCAGCAGGGTCAATTCGTCACGCAGCGAAACGCATCGGCGCTGTAATGCGATGACCAGGCATAGAGCGCTCGTAGAACCGGCAAACCGCCATCCCGTCCTGCGAACGCCCACCACCGTTTCGGCAGGGCTCGGAGGCATGTCATGGCAGATCAGCATGGACTGCACACCGCACTGATCGTGCACGGCGCCGAACCATCGGGTCGCTCGTGTCCGGTTGTCGTCGGCTTGGCGCAAGCCAACGGCAGGCTCAACATCGCACTCCGCGTCGGCGAGAACAGCGAGACCGTCTATCTCGAACCCAACGACGCCGCGCGCCTGATCGTGAACCTGAGGAAAGCGATCGCGGCCGAGTATCACTACGGCTGGCCGTCGCAGGCGCCGTTCGGCAGGCAAGCCGAACCCGCGCCGCCTGGACATCCGGTGGCCACGCAGTCCCGCACCGCCTGAGCTTGTCGTTTAACCTGCGGCTTGCTTGTTGTTGCTTGTCGTCGTGGCCGTTGTGATCCTTTTGCCCACGTCGTGACGGGTCACGCGATGCCTGTTGCGGGATCCTGGTGGGCGTCCTGGTCCGGGCCGGGAGGGT
>WHTY01000131.1 GCA_009377475.1 Actinophytocola sp. | reverse complement strand
TCGAGGCTGCGGAAGCCGTAGCCATCGATCGCGGAGTAGTGCACGAAGACGTCAGGGCCTTCCGTGCGTGCGATGAAGCCGAAGCCCTTCTCGGCGTTGAACCACTTCACGGTTCCTTGAGTCATTACTTATTCTCCTTGTCGGGATATCTGCCGTGGCGCACTCTGCGATCCGGCGTGGCCGGGTTGATCAGACGGCGACTTCTCGGCTTGTCCTGCAAGGAGAAAAACGACGCCCGCACCTAGTTTCTGCGCGAGCGTGCATGGCACACGAACACTTCAAAACTTCGACCTATCCCGCACAACGACGGCAGGCCCGGCTTTGTTCCCGCACCGCGACCGAAGCCCGCCACGCCGGCGGTGACGAGGACGTTCTGCGCGGATGACGGCGGCAGTGTGAATGCTGTACGTGCCCCCGGTGAGACTCGAACTCACACTGGACGGGTTTTGAATCCGCTGCCTCTGCCAATTGGGCTACGGGGGCGGGCGTGTTGCTGACTTTACGCGATGGCCGTCACCAGCCGAGAACCAGGTCGGGGCATCCGGTGCGTGGTGGGTCACTCTTGGTGAGTGACCGTTCCGCTTGGTGGGCGGGCTGCCGGTAGTCTTGCCCGGTACCCACCGCACTCGATCAGGTACGCAGGAGGACCCGGTGACAGAACCGGCTGCCGCACACGGGCAGGCCGACGAGACGACTCGGCGTCGCGTGCTCGTCGCCGAGGACGAGGCCCTGATCCGGCTCGATCTCGTTGAGATGCTTCGCGAAGAGGGGTATGCGGTGGTCGGTGAAGCCGCCGATGGCGAGCAGGCCGTGTCGATGGCGGAGGAGTTGCGACCCGATCTCGTGATCCTGGACGTCAAGATGCCCAAGATGGACGGCATCGACGCCGCCGCGAAGATCACCGGGGACCGGATCGCGCCCGTCGTCATCCTGACGGCGTTCAGCCAGCGCGACCTCGTCGTGCGCGCGCGGGACGCGGGCACGATGGCGTACCTGGTCAAGCCGTTCGCCAAGCGCGACCTCGTGCCCGCGATCGAACTGGCCGTCAGCCGGTTCTCCGAACTGCAGGCGCTGGAGGCCGAGGTCGCCGGGCTGACCGACCGCTTGGCGACCCGCAAAGTCATCGACCGGGCCAAGGGCCTGCTGATGACGAGCCAGGGCCTCACCGAGCCGGATGCGTTCCGCTGGATCCAGCGCACCGCGATGGACCGCAGGACGACCATGAAGGCCGTCGCGGAGGCGGTTGTGGAGAGCATCGGCGCATAAGGCGTAAAACGTGCGTCCACCTGCGTAATTAGTCACCTCCGGTTAATGCGTGCGGTAAAAGATCGGTTACGACATCTGAGTGGGTGTGCGGTGTCGGTCGCTACGCTGGATACACTCCGTCGCCGAAGTGATCCCACCCACCAGAACCGGAGCGTGTCCGAGTGCAGGTTCGACTACGGGGTCCGGATGCGCCCAAAAGCCACAAGCTGGGGCGCAGACTGCGATCCGTTCTGTTCAGTTTCTTCGCTGCCGCACTGTTCGCACTGACGAGTCTCGGCGTCATGCTCAGCGGCGCGAGCATGGCTCACGCGCAAGAAGGCGAAACCGTCGAGGGCAGGGTGACCGACACCTCCGGCAGAGGCGTGCCGGGCGTCACCGTCGACGTCGTCGCTGAGGGAGGTGGCGTCAAGGTCCCAGCGACGACCGACGACTCAGGCTCCTTCACCGCGACGGTGCCGGAACCGGGCCAGTACCGGGTCACCATCGACCCGCAGAACGTTCCTGAGGGCAGTGATCTCCCACCGCGGGTCGCGGGAGAGGGTGTCGCCGTCGAGGTCACGGCGGGCGAACCGGCCTCGGTGGAGATCAACCTCCGGCTGCAGGAAGCCCTGACCGGCACCTTGATCGACAGCGCGGACAAACCGGTCGAGGGCGCCACGATCTCGGTCTCGAGCGCGGACGGCGAGTTCGCGCAGGACGCCGTCACCGACGCCAAGGGCGGCTGGGCGGTGTTCCTGCCCGGTCCCGGCGAGTACTCGGTGACACTGCAGACCGACACGCTGCCCGAAGGTATCGAGCCGAGGGAGGACAGCTCCACCGAGCTGACCGGTGTCGTCGTGGACACCGAGGCGCAGCGGCCGGTGCTGTTCCCGCTCGGCGAGCGGGCCGGCGGCGTTGGCGGCAAGCTCGGCCAGGCGTTGCAGCTGACCGCGGAAGGGCTGCGGTTCGGACTGCTGCTCGCGCTCGCCGCGATGGGGCTTTCGCTGGTGTTCGGCACGTCGGGGCTGGTCAACTTCGCGCACGGTGAGCTGATCGCGATGGGTGCGGCCATCACATGGGGCCTCAACGTGGCCGGCGTGAACCTGATCTTGGCCGGCTTGATCTCGATCGTGGCCCTCGCCCTGTTCGGCGGGCTGCAAGACCTCGCGATCTGGCGACCACTGCGGCGACGAAAAACCGGCCTCATCGCGATGATGATCGTGACGATCGGCTTGGCGCTGTTCGTGCGGTCGCTCATCCAGTACTTCATGGGCCCGTCGTCGGAGCAGTACCGCGAGTACGTCGGGCAGGCAGGTCTCCACCTCGGCCTTGTCCGGCTCACGACGGTCGACCTGGTGTCGATGCTGCTCGCCGCGATCGTGCTGGTCGGCGTGTCGCTGATGCTGATCTACACCCGGATGGGCAAGGCGACGCGGGCGGTCGCGGACAACCCGGCGCTCGCCGAGTCGTCCGGTATCGACGTGCAGCGCGTGATCCTGCTCGTCTGGATCATGGGCAGCTTCCTCGCCGGGCTGAGCGGTACGCTGTTCGGCTTCTCCGAGGGCATCAAGTTCGACATGGGCCAGCACATCCTGCTGCTCGTGTTCGCTGGCGTGATCCTCGGTGGTCTCGGCACGGCGTTCGGCGCCCTGGTCGGCAGCCTCATTGTCGGCGTGTTCATCAACGTCTCGACGCTCTGGATCCCACCGGAGCTGAAGAACGTCGGTGCGCTCGCCATCCTCATCGTCATTCTGCTCTTCCGGCCCCGAGGGATCCTCGGCCGCCGCGAACGAGTCGGGTAAGGGGTAGCCGTGAACTGGAGCAGCATCATCAACAACACACTCGCCGCGATGTTCAGCTGGGAAATTCTCGGCTACACGCTCGCGGCGATCGGGCTCAACATGCACTTCGGCTACACCGGACTGCTCAACTTCGGGCAGGCAGGCTTCATGGCCATCGGCGCCTACAGCGTCGGCATCAGCATCGCCGTTGGCGGACTGTCGCTGGGGCAGGCGTTGCTCGTCGCGATAGCGGTCGTCGTCGTGCTGGCGTTCATCATGGGCGTGCCCGCGATGCGCGGGTTGCGCACCGACTACTTCGCGATCGTGACCATCGCCGTCGCCGAGATCATTCGGTTGTTCATGCGCTCGGCGAGCCTGGAGGACTACACCGGTGGCTCCGACGGGTTGCAGGGCTTCGTCGGCGACTTCCGCTCGATGAACCCCTACGGCGGTGGTTTCATCGACATGGGCCTGTTCAAGATCCCCGGCAACCTGCTGTGGGTGATCACGGTCGGGTGGACGTTGGTCGCTGTCGGCTTCCTGCTCGTGTGGCTGCTGATGCGCAGCCCGTGGGGCCGGGTGCTCAAGGCCATCCGCGAGGACGAGGACGTCGTGCGAGCGCTGGGCAAGAACGTCTCGGCGTACAAGATGCAGAGCCTGATCTTCGGTGGCATCTTCGGCGCCCTCGGCGGCATCGTGTTCGCCTTCGGTCAGGCGTCGGCGAACAGCGACAACTTCACCGCGCAGACGACGTTCTTCGCCTACGCGGTGCTGATCCTCGGTGGTGCGGCGCGGGTGCTCAGCCCGCTCGCGGGCGCGATCATCTTCTGGTTGTCGCTGATCTTCATCGAGAACGTTCTTGTGCAGGCGGTCGCGGCAGGCATCATCCCGACCACGATCGTGAACAACACGCAGACCAGCCTGGTGCGGTTCGTCCTGCTCGGGCTCGCGCTCATGTTGCTCATGATCTTCCGCCCGCAGGGTATCTTTGGCGACAAGAGGGAGCTGCAGCTCAATGCCCGTTGACACACCGCCCCAGACGTACGAGGAGGCTCGGCGCGCGCTCGAATCGGTGCCACACGAGCCGGGCGTCGCCAAGCCCGACCCCATCCTGGTCGCAGCCAACATCAAGCGTTCGTTCGGCGGGCTCGTCGCCGTCGACGTGGACCACATCGAGGTCCAGCGCGGCGTCATCACGTCCATCATCGGCCCCAACGGGGCAGGCAAGACGACGCTGTTCAACCTGCTCACCGGCTTCGACAAGCCGGATTCGGGGACCTGGTCCTTCGAGGGCCAGAACCTGCAGCGGACCTTCCCACACCAGGTCGCGCGGCGTGGCATGGTCAGGACGTTCCAGCTGACCAAGGCGCTGTCGCGGCTGACGGTGCTGGAGAACATGCGTCTCGGTGCCCGGTTCCAGACCGGGGAGCGGATGGCGGCCGCGCTGCTGCCGTTCCTGTGGCGACAGCAGGAGCAGAAGGTCACGGAGCGGGCGGACGCGCTGCTGCGCCGTTTCAAGCTCGACCACCTGCGCGAGGAGTTCGCCGGGTCGCTCTCCGGCGGGCAACGCAAGCTGCTGGAGATGGCGCGCGCGCTGATGGTCGAGCCGACGATGGTCATGCTCGACGAGCCGATGGCAGGCGTGAACCCCGCGTTGCGCCAGTCGCTCAACGAGCACATCAAGATGCTCCGCAACGACGGCATGACGGTCCTGTTCATCGAGCACGACATGGACGTCGTCCGCGACATCTCGGACTGGATCATCGTGCTGGCCCAGGGCGAGATCGTCGCGGAGGGTCCGCCGGAGTCGGTCATGGCGAACAGCGCGGTGATCGACGCCTATCTCGGTGCGCACCACGACGCCGCGCTGACCATCGAGGAAGAGGAAGCCCAGCACGCACAGGCGGAGGCCGAGCTCGAACGGTCGGAGGGTGAGGACAAGTGACCGAGTCCAACGGCAACGCGCGTCCCGAGACGTCGACGGCCGAGCACATGCACGCCGAGCACGTCAAGAACGCCGAGGGTGCGGTGCTGCGGGTCGACGACCTGCGGGCCGGCTACAGCACGGAGGCCGACATCCTCACCGGGCTCGACTTCTACGTCGGCGACGGTGAGCTTGTCGGCATCATCGGCCCCAACGGTGCGGGCAAGTCCACTCTGGTGAAGGCGATTTTCGGGCTGGTCACGGTGCGCGAAGGCACCGTGCGGCTACGGGGCGACGACATCACCAACATGAAGGCGAACAAGCTCGTCAACGCCGGCGTCGGGTATGTGCCGCAGAACGAGAACGTCTTCCCGACGCTGACCATCGAGGAAAACCTCCAGATGGGCGTGTTCAGCAAGCCGAAGATGTTCGAGCATCGCTGGGACGACATGGTCGACCTGTTCCCCGCGCTCAAGGAGCGGCGCAAGCAGCGCGCGGGGTCGCTCTCCGGTGGTGAGCGGCAGATGGTCGCGATGGCGCGGGCGCTGATGACGGAGCCCTCGGTGCTGCTGCTCGACGAGCCGTCCGCAGGGCTGTCGCCGGTGCTGCAGGACGAGGTGTTCGTCCTGGCCAAACGCATCAACCGCACCGGGGTGAGCGTGGTCATGGTTGAGCAGAACGCCCGCAGGTGTCTGCAGATCTGCGACCGGGGCTACGTGCTTGACCAGGGCCGCAACGCCTACACCGGCACCGGTGCGGAGCTGGGCAACGATCCGAAGGTGATCGAGCTCTACCTCGGCACGCTGGCCAAGGCTCACTGAGGTCCAGCCACAGATCGGCCGTCGGGGGCCGCTCAGGGTTCGCTCCCAGGGCGGCCCCGACGCCGTGAGTGGGGTATACAGCGCTGTGAGCGGGGAACACGACGCTGTGGGCGGGGGACACGAAGAACGGGGCCCGGCTGGTGGCCGAACCCCGTTCTCGTGTGTGGCGCTATACGTCAGCCGCCTGCGATCTCGCCACGCCGCGACTCGAGGAAGTCGAACGTGTTGTCGTTCTTGTACTGGTAGATGCCGACGAACGCCACGGACGGGTCACCGTTGTCCAGGAAGTCAACGGGACCGCTGACACCCTGGTAGTCGATGTCCTCGCCGTTCTCAAGGAGCTGCTTGCACTCCTCGTAGGACGAGCATTCGGTGCCTTCCCGGCTCACGTCGGGCAGCTCGGCTGCGATGTCCGGCCCGGCGTCGCTGTCTGCGGCGACAGCACCGAGCGCGGTCAGGATCGTCGCGTCGTAGGACTCGGCCGCGTAGGAGAACTCGGTCAGCTTGGGATCGATCTCAAGCAACCGGTCCCGGAAGTCGCCCGGAGCGGTCGCGCCGGGCAGCGTGCCCTTGACGTTCTCGCCGAGCGTGCCCTTTCGGAAGTCCTTCGAGTAGTCGGCGAGGTTGCCGTCGACGAAGTAGGCCGGGACGTCCTTCGGTCCGACACCCTGCTTGACCATCTCCGGGATGATCTTCTTCGTCTCGTCGAAGCCGATCAGCACGATGGCGTCCGGGTTGGCGGCCTTGGCCTTGCTGACCTCGGTCGCGAACGTCGGCGCCTTCGGGTCGTAGATGATCTTCTCCGGGACCTGAATGTTGGACGCGAGCAGGTTCTTCTCGGTCTGGTCGGCGAGGCCGGTGCCGTAGGAGTCCTGCAGCGCCATGATCGAGACGACCTGGGCGCCGTCGCTCGCGACGAGCTCGGCGAGGACGCGGCCCTGCAACTGGTCCGGCGGAGCGGTACGGAAGTACAGCCCCTTGTCGCAGTACTCGGAGAACTCGTCCGAGGTGTTCGCTGGCGAGAACTGCACAACGCCAGCGCCGGTGATCTTGTCGATCACCGAGAGCGACACACCGGAGGACGCCGCGCCGACGATGGCGTCGGCGTTGGCACTGAAGAGCCGGTCGACCGACGCCGATGCGACCGGGTTCTGCGCGTCACCGGAGTCGGAGTGCTCGATCTCGACGTCATTGCCGAGCGCCCCACCTGCCTTGTTGATCTCATCGATCGCGAGATCGACACCCGCGAACTCGGGCGGCCCGAGGAACGCGAGCGAGCCGGTCTGCGGCAACAGCGAGCCGATCTTGAGCGTGCCGTCGCCGCTGACGTCTGGCGGCTCGTTGTCGGGGCAGTCGTCAGTGGCCGCTTCGGTCGTCGGCGTGCCACCGTCAGCCTGGCCACCGGGTTCGGTTTCGTCAGCTGCGCATGCCGTGAGGGCCAGGCTGGCGGCGCTCACGAGCACGATTCCCCGCAACAGGGACTTGGATCGAGCCATAGTTTGTCTCCTCGATACGCCTACGTGTTGTTCGACCGCATAGGTCGTCCCCACACGTTTGATGTGGCCTGGAACCTAGCGCACTGATGTCTCGAAGCAAGCGACAATGTGAAGCCGTTAGATCTCGTTGCGGCTTCGTGATCTGAATCGAGGCCGACTGGACTATTGACGCCCTTTCGGGTGGTCTTCTGGCGTCGCGCTGCCAGGGACGCTCAGCCGCCGGACGGCGCGTCACGGACCACGCAGGTGAGCCGCGCGGTGCAGGAACGCTTGCCGGATTCGTCCGTGATGACGATTTCGGCGGTGATGGCGCCCCTGCCGACGTGCACCGGCGTCGCGACGCCGGTGACGATGCCGCTGCGCACGCCCCGGTGGTGGGTGCACGACAGCTCAAGGCCGAGGGCGAGCCTGCCCTCGCCCGCGTTGAGCGCGGCGGAGATCGAGCCGAGCGTTTCCGCGAGCGCGGCGTTCGCGCCGCCGTGGAGTAGCCCATACGGCTGGAGGTTGCCCTTGACCGGCATGGTCGCGACGACGCGCTCCGGGGTGGCCTCGGTGACGACGAGGCCGAGCTTGTCGTTCAGTTGCTGGTCGACGAACGCGGGGTCGATGATGTAGTCGGCGATCATGTTGCTCGAGTTCGAGTCGGTCAAAGCTGGCTCCTCCTGCACAGGGACACATCGTCGGAGTGTCGGTCCTCCACCCTAGACTCGCGGATGTGAGCCCTACCGAGAACACCACCAAGCCGCGCCTGCTCCTCATCGATGGTCACTCCATGGCCTACCGTGCCTTCTACGCGGTGCCAGCCGACCGGTTCCGCACCACGACCGGCCAGGTCACCAACGCGGTGTTCGGGTTCACGTCGATGCTGATCAACCTGCTGCGGGATGAGCAGCCGACCCACCTCGCCGTGGCGTTCGACGTCTCACGCAAGACGTTCCGCTCCGAGACCTTCGCCGACTACAAGGCCACCCGCTCCGAGACGCCGGACGACTTCAAGGGCCAGGTCTCGCTCATCGAAGACGTTCTCGACGTGCTCAACATCCCGGTCCTGCGCAAGGAGGGCTACGAGGCCGACGACATCATCGCCACGCTGGCGACGCAGGCCTGCGCGGTCGGCTACGACGTGCTGATCTGTACCGGGGACAGGGACGCGCTGCAGCTGGTCTGCGGCGAGGTCACGGTGCTGTACCCGCGCAAGGGCGTGTCCGACCTGACGCGGTTCGACCCGGCAGCGGTGCAGGCCAAGTACGGGCTGACGCCGGAGCAGTACCCGGACTTCGCCGCGCTGCGCGGCGACCCGTCGGACAACCTGCCCGGCATCCCCGGCGTTGGCGAGAAGACCGCGACCAAGTGGATCACGCAGTACGGCTCGCTGGGCGAGCTCGTGGACCGCGTCGACGAGGTCAAGGGCAAAGTCGGTGACGCGCTGCGCGCCCACATCGAGAGCGTGCTGCTGAACCGGCAGCTCACCGAGCTGGTCCGCGACGTCGAGCTGGAGTCCGCTCCCGTCGACCTGGCGCTGCGTCCGTGGGATCGCGACGCGGTGCACCGGCTGTTCGACGAGCTGGAGTTCCGGGTGCTGCGTGACCGGCTGTTCGAGTCGCTGAGCAGCGCGGAGCCCGAGGCCGACCAGGGCTTCGACGTGCGCGGCGGCAAGGTCGAGCCGGGCGCGCTCGGGGCGTGGCTTGCCGAGCACGCGCGCGGGGAGCAGCCGACGGCGTTCGCGGCGCGCACCACCGGCGCGTCGGTCACCGCCGACGTGCGCTCCCTCGCGCTCGCCGCGCCGGACGGCGAGGGCTGCTACCTCGATGTCACCGAGCTGGATCCCGCCGACGAACAGGCGCTGGGCGACTGGCTCGCCGACGCGGATGCCGGCAAGGTCAGCCACGGCGGCAAGACGGCGCTGCACGCGTTCCGCGCGCGGGGCTGGCGCGTCGCGGGGCTGGTGTCGGACACCGAGCTTGCGGCGTACCTGGTGCGGCCGGGCCAGCGTTCGTTCTCGCTGGACGACCTGGTGCTGCGCTACCTCGGCAGGGAGCTGCGCACGGAAGGCGGCGACGGGCAGTTGTCGCTGCTCGACGCGGGTGACGGCGAGGATCAGCTCATCGCGGCCGAGCTGCTGAAGGCGCGGGCCATCGCGGAGCTGGCGTCGGTGCTGCACGACGAGGTCGCCGAGATCGGCGCCACCAACCTGCTCGACACCATGGAGATGCCGCTGTGCCTGGTGATCGATGAGCTGGAGTCGGCAGGCATCGCGGTCGACGTCGAGCAGCTCACCGCGTTGGAGGCGCACTACGGCGACCGGGTGAAGCGCGCGGCGGAGGAGGCGTACGCCGTCATCGGCAAGCAGATCAACCTCGGCTCGCCGAAGCAGTTGCAGGTGGTGCTGTTCGACGAGCTGCAGATGCCGAAGACGAAGCGCACCAAGACCGGCTACACCACCGACGCCGACGCGCTGCAGACGTTGTTCGAGAAGACCGAGCACCCGTTCCTGCAGCACCTGCTTGAGCACCGGGACGCGATGCGGCTGAAGGTGACCGTGGAGGGGCTGTTGCGGTCGGTGTCCGCCGACGGGCGGATCCACACGACGTTGCAGCAGACCGTCGCCGCCACGGGCAGGCTGTCGTCGACAGAGCCGAACCTGCAGAACATCCCGATCCGCACCGAGGAAGGACGCCGGATTCGAGACGCCTTCGTCGTCGGCGCGGGCTACACCGAGCTGATGACCGCCGACTACAGCCAGATCGAGATGCGGATCATGGCGTACCTGTCGGAGGACGCCGAGCTGATCGAGGCGTTCCAGTCCGGCTTCGACTTCCACGCGGCGACGGCGGCGCGGGTGTTCGGCGTCGAGCCGAGCGAGGTGTCGGGGGAGCAGCGCGCCAAGATCAAGGCGATGAACTACGGCCTGGCGTACGGGCTGTCGGCGTACGGGCTCTCGCAGCAGCTGCGGATCTCCACCGGCGAGGCGCGCGAGCTGATGGACGAGTACTTCGCGCGGTTCGGCGGGGTGCGCGACTACCTCCAGTCCGTCGTCGTCGAGGCGGGCAAGGTCGGCTACACCGAGACGATCTTCGGGCGGCGGCGCTACCTGCCCGACCTGGCCAGCGACAACCGGCAGCGCCGCGAGATGGCCGAGCGGATGGCGCTCAACGCGCCGATCCAGGGCAGCGCCGCCGACATCATCAAGGTGGCGATGCTCAACGTCCACCGAGCGCTGGCCGCCGAGCGGCTGCGCAGCCGCGTGCTGTTGCAGGTGCACGACGAGCTGGTGATCGAGGTGGCCGAGGGCGAGCGTGACGTCCTCGAGTCGCTGGTGCGCAAGGAGATGGGCGCGGCGTACGAGCTGGCGGTGCCGCTGGAGGTGTCGGTGGGCTACGGCCGGTCGTGGAACGAGGCGGCGCACTGACTGACTCCGGCGGCGGGGCCGTCGCGGCGCGTTGACTGACGCTGACGGCCGGTAGCCGTTGCCTGGCTGGCTCCCCGCCAGCCGGGTGAGCTGACCTGCGATATGCCGCCTATCGGGCGACGTGCGGGCACCGTCGCGACGTGGGCGGCGGTACCGTCTTGTTATGGCCTCTCCTCGAGCGCTGATTCTCGGTGGCACCGGCATGTTGTCCGGAGTGTCCGGGTGGCTCGCGGGCCAGGGCTGGCACGTCGTGGTGCCCAGCAGGCGGTACTGCCCGATTCCGGCCGCCGCCGACGCCGCCGACGCCGCCGACGACGACGCTGACGCGCCGCGCGGCCGGGTGCGGTGGGTCGAGGCGCGCTGGGAACGCCCGGAACGGCTGGCGCAGGACGCAGGTCGTGCCCTGGGCGGACCCGCCGACCTGCTGGTGTCCTGGGTGCACTCGACGTACCGGGTGCCCGTGCTCAACGCGGTCGCGGGTCTGCTCGCGGACGACGCGCCGGTGGTCGAGGTCCACGGCGGTTCGGTGCCGTTCGGCGAGCTGGAACCCGCGCTGTCCGGGCATCCGGCGCAGCGGGTCGTGCTGGGCTATGTCCGGGAGGGCACGAGCACCCGCTGGCTGACCCACGCGGAGATCGTTGACGGCGTGCTGATGGCCGTCCGCAGGGCGCTCGCGGATCGCCCGTTCACCGAGCACCACGTCGGTGAGACCGCATCACGCCCGGTGCACTGACGCCTCAGCGCAGCAGCGCGGCGGGCTTGCACACCCACTTCGTCCAGAGTGGCCGGTAGCCCTTGCGCGGCCAGAACACCGTGGACAGCGGGTTGGCAAGGTCGTAGAACAGGAACGTGCCGCGTTCGGCGTCGAGTATCTGGTGCGCCGCGTCGACCAACGCGCCGCCGACTCCGGTGCCTCGCACGTCGGGCGACACCGACAGCGTGCCGATGTAGCCCCACTGGCCCGCGGGCAACCGATGCTGAATCCAGGTCCCGTCCGCGGCAAGGGCCACGCCGCAGTCGGCCGCGCCGACCGCCACCCCGTTCGACTCCGCGAGTAGCACCCGTCCGCTGAAGTACACCGACCGCCGCATGCTGGTCGTGATCAGCTCGGTGGCGTTGTCCCGCATGGTGCCGCCGATGACACGCAGCGAGTACCGCAGCTCCTCGTGCTGCAACGCCACCAGTTCGTCCAGATCGGACAACGTCGCCCTGCGCACGGCGACACCGTCCGACGCCGGTTGCGCCCCGGACCCAGCGCCGTGCGATCGCACCGCGAGCACGCTCATCGGCACGAAACCGTGCCGGAACAACGCGGGCGCGACGCCGACGTCCCTGCTGGGCCAGTACAGCTCCACCGCCGTGTCGGCGTGGCCGAACTCCTCGGCCGCCACCTCGATGTCGAACCACCGGCGCAACCCGTCGAGCGCCGCCGCCATCCCCGCCGCACCGGTGTCACCGACGATCGGCGTCGCCTCCCACACCACGCGCGGCATCCAGAGGCTTTGCACGGTGTCGGCGTCGTAGACCGCGCGATAGACGCCGCACCGCACGGCGTCGCCGTCCGGCAACCGTGCGGTGACGGCCGGGTCCGCCAGGGCGGCGGGCACCGACAGCGCGGGGTCGAGTTCCGCCCACCGCCGCGCCTGGGCGTCGGCGAGGTGCTCCATTCATGCTCTCCGGCAGCAGAAGATCGCGGTGCCGGGGAACAGCTTGCCGCGCAGCGGGCTCCACTGTCCCCACACCCGGGTGTGGCCGTCGGGCCACTCCGGTTCGACCAGGTCGTCCAGCACGAATCCGGCGGCGCGCAACGCCCGGACGTAGTCACCGAGCGTGCGGTGGTACTCGACGTAGCTGGCCCGGTCGGTCTCATCGACCTCGACGTACGGCGTGCGGTCGAAGTACGGCTGAGTGACGGTCAGTCCCGCCGGGCCCGGGTCGTCGGGAAAGATCCACCGCATCGGGTGAGTGACGGCGAAAACCCACCGGCCACCGGGCCGCAGCACCCGCCGCACCTCGCCGAACACCGCGTCCAGCGAGGCCACGAACGGCACCGCGCCGAACGCCGAGCACGTGACGTCGAAGCTGCCGTCGGCCAGCGGCAGCCGTTCGGCGGTTGCCCGCAGCAGCGGCGGGTGCAGGCCGGTACGCGCGTTGGCCGCGACGCCGTGCGCGAGCATCCCCTCGGAGAGATCGACGCCGACGACCCGCGCACCCTGCGCGAGCAGCCACCGTGAGCACGGCGCCGAGCCGCAGCCGACTTCGAGGACGTCGGCGCCAGCCAGCTCACCGGGGTCGCCGAGCAGCCCCGCAGCCCGCTCCGTGAGCCCTTCCGGGCACCACACGAAGTCGGCGTCGCCGAGGAAGTCGCCGTGTTCGGCGTGGTAGTCGTCGGCGTCGGCGTCCCATGAGGCGCGGTTGGCGGCTTCCGCCTCCGCCGAGCTGACGGCGCGGTGCGCGACCCACACCCCCGCGGATGTTGTTGCGGATTGCTGCGTTGTCACTGTCCTCCTGCTCGGGCGGGACCCTGGTTTGTGCCGCTGCGAAACGGCCGCGTAGGATACGTCTAGCGCAGTGGGTTTGCGCTGCCTTGTGCCCAGTCAAGATCCGCTGGGGTCGGGTCGCGCACCGTTTGCGGTGATGTCGGCGACCATTCGCGTCCGGACGTCCGCACTCTACCGCCCGGCTACCACCGCGCGTGCAGAACTGAGAAGCGTTGTCCAACCCAACACAATCCATTACCGGAGCCACCCACCTAATGTCCACCGACACCACCACCGCCCCGACTGCGACCGCGCAGCTCACCCAAGTCGCCGTCAACGACATCGGGTCGGAGGAAGACTTCCTCGCCGCTATCGACAAGACGATCAAGTACTTCAACGACGGCGATATCGTTGAAGGCACCATCGTCAAGGTCGATCGGGACGAGGTCCTGCTCGACATCGGCTACAAGACCGAGGGCGTCATCCCCTCGCGCGAACTGTCCATCAAGCACGATGTCGACCCGGCTG
>WHTY01000044.1 GCA_009377475.1 Actinophytocola sp. | reverse complement strand
GGTCACGACCGCTAATCAGCGATCACGGAGGCTATCCCGCCAGCGCGAAGCCTTGGCGCCACGGGCGGTTCTCGCTGGTATCCGCCCACCTCCGCCCGCACCCAGCCACAACAGGCGCGTTCGACACCAGCCACCTAGCGGGCTGCGCGTGGTCTAGAGAGCGCCGAGGCCCAGCTCGCGGGCGAGTTCGGCCAGCATCGCGTCGAACAGCACGTCGGGCTGGACGACCGGCATCGGGAAGTTGCCGAACACCTCAAGCGTGACGTGTCCGTAGATGCGGATCCAGTACTGCACCATCAGGAACGCGACTTCCAGCGGCAGCCGGTTCGGGTCGATGCGCATGCCGTCGCGGGCGAGCGTGTCGAGCACCGTCTGCCGGAACTTGGCGACGTCGCTGCGCAGCGCCGACGGCACCAGGTCGTCCGGCAGACCTGCGAGTTCGTGGTTGACGAGCACCCGCGCCATGCTGGTGATGAACACCCTGCCGAACGGCTCGTTCGCGCCGGTCAGCGGCGCCGACGTGTGTTCGGTGGACACGGACGCGAACACCAGCGCGAACTCGTGCGGATGCGCGAGCGCCCAGCGTCGGAACCCCCGGCAGACGGCGAAGAACTGCCCGATGCCGTCATGCGGCAGTCGCGCGACGTCCTCGGACAGCTCATCGGCGAGTTCCACGCTGATCTCGCCACGTAGCTGCTCAAGCAGTTGCGAATGGGAGCGGTAGTAGCGGTACAGCGCGGGGGCGGTCAGCCCAAGGTCGCGGGCGATGGCACGGAGCGTCACGCCCGCGACACCGTGCTCGACGAGCAGTCGTCTGGCGGCCTGCTTGATCAACGAGCCGGTGCCCGATACTGGTCGTTCCGAGCGGTTGGCCTCGCTCATACCCCGACGATACGTCGGGTAACCGCCACGCCGCAGTGCCTCGATCGAGGCTCGTCCGAAATGCAGTACATCGAGGGATCACGGCGTTACCGGGATGGGATGCCGGGAACGCGCGGGGGTCGAGGCGCCACCGGCGCCGATCGCTCGGGGGGCTACGCGACCGACGCCGGCGACTCGATCCCGCCACCGCTATGGATGGCCGGACTGGTTGCTGGCCGTGACCAACTACGGGGTTACCCGATCCGGTGAACCCACGAATGAGTGACGTCAGGCAACCCCTGTCATGATGCCGTGCATTCTGTCATTTCGCAGCGCCAAGTCGATATTCGACGCCCCGATGCGTCGGTTATGCCTGATTCGTTATTCACCGTAACGGTGAGTAAGGGGGGAACACAGAGTCCAACCGAGTGACGGCCACCTATGACAGACGGGCGTCGTGTTCCCCGTTCCGCGCGTCGTGTTCCCGCTCAGCGGCGGGGCGCGTCGACGTGCACAAGCCCCGGCAGGTCGGCCAGCACGATGTTGAGCTGACTGCGGGTCGTCGCGTTGTAAGCGAGGTCGGTGCGCTCGGTGAACTCGTCCAGATCGATCAGGCCGCGCCCTATGGCCCGCTGCAGCAGGCTCACCACGTGCTCCCGCTCGGCGTCGGAGACCCGCAGGTCGCGCGGGTTCACAGTGACGTTCCCGGTTCCGTTCGCGGCGTCAGTCATGGCACCGATGCTAGCCACGCGCGGCGCCAGACGAATCGGGGAAAAACCCTGAACCCACCCCGTGTCCGACGCTCACGCCGCTGTGTCCGAAATTCGTGACGCCGTGTTCGTCATTCTGGGGCGCCGCGTGCTGCCCGGCAGAACCGGAAGGCAGAACACACGGCACCACATGTCGGGACTCGCGACCCCACAACGTGGGACTCGCGACGAATAACGGTGCAACTCAGGCCAGACAAGGTGAGACTCGCGGCGAATAAGGTGTGACTCGCGGGGCACGACGCGCCGTCAGTCGCGGTCCGCCGCGTCGCCGTCCTCCGCGTCCGCCGCGTCGTCTTCGGACGGCTCCGTCACGATGTCCGGCGCGGACCCGCCTCGCGCGAGCACCGGCACCTCTTCCCCGATCAGCGCCTCGTCGTCGGAGATCAGCGACTTCGCGCCCGCGTTCAACACCGCCACCAACGGCACGGACACCAGCGCCCCGGTGATGCCCGCGATGACCAGACCGGCCGTGATCGCCAGGATCACCGCGAGCGGGTGGATCTTCACCGCCCTGCCGAGCAGCAGCGGCTGGAGCACGTGGCTCTCCAACTGCATCACCGCGATGACGACCGCGAGCGCGATCAGGGCCTTGATCCACCCGACGGTCACCAGCGCGACCAACACCGCGATAGCCCCGGTGATGACGGCACCGATGATCGGGATGAACGCGCCGAGGAAGACCAACGTCGCCAGCGGCACCACCAGCGGCACGCCGAGAATCCACAGCCCGATGCCGATTCCGACGGCGTCGACGACGGCGACGATCGCGGTGGCGCGCACGTAGCTGACCAGCGACGCGAACCCGCGCCTGCCGGCGACGTCCGCCTGCCGCCGCGCGTTGCCGGGCACCGCCTTGACCAGGAACGACCAGATGTCCTCGCCGTGCAGCAGGAAGAAGATGAGGATGAACAGCGTGAGCAGGAGGCCGGTGAGGAACTCGCCCACCGCGCCCGCCGTGGTCAACGCGCTTGTCGTGATCGTGCCCTGGTTCTGCTGCACATAGGAAACGACCTGGCCGATCAGGTCGTTGATGTCGGTGGCGCCCAGCCTGAGCGGTCCCTCGCTGAGCCAGCGTTCGACCTGGTCGAAGCTGCGGTTGAGCTGCTCCCGCAACGCTGGCAGGCCATCGGTGAACTGGACGACGACGAACGTCACCAGCCCGGCGAGGATCGCAAGGCCGCTGATGAGGGTCGCGGCGACGGCAAGCCCCCGAGGCAACCCGACCTTCCGAACGAGTAGGTCCACAACGGGCGCCATCAACGCGGCGAGTAGCAACGCCACCGCGAGCGTCGTCGTCACCAGCGCGAGTTGGCCGACGAGCCAGATGACGACGCCGATCGCCGCCGCGACGACGAGCAGTCGCCACGCGAACGCGGCGCTGAGCCGAAGACCGACGGGAATCATGCTGGTCACGTCGCTGGTGGGCGTCGAAACGGCTCCGGTCTGGGCGGGGTCGGTGCGCTGCGCTCTCTTCTCGGACACGGCGCAACGTTAGCTGGCCGCGTG
Source organism: Actinophytocola sp. (assembly GCA_009377475.1). Classification (GTDB taxonomy): domain Bacteria; phylum Actinomycetota; class Actinomycetes; order Mycobacteriales; family Pseudonocardiaceae; genus Haloechinothrix_A. The sequence goes on along the minus strand of WHTY01000044.1, from coordinate 34,251 downwards.
TCGCGTCGGCACAAGGATTCGCCGGAAGCGTGACGTACTGATCAGTAACCGGGAGCCGTCAGGGTTGATCACACGCCGTGACACTCGACTGCACAGAGTGTTTGTCACACGATGGGGGGCACTGCTCGTGTCGAGCGTGCAAAACCTACCGGCTGTTTGCCAGTGTCGTTGCCACGCACCACGTGAGGTGTTGACGCGAATACGACGTGCTACTTCCCGATCGCAGCGAGAAATCGAGTTGCGATACAGCACGCCCAGTCGTCTCGAAGCCGACCGACCAAAGGACCCCCGTGAACGCAGTGGCAACAGCGAAGCAGGAGCGCGCGAGTCGCGTCCGTCGCTGGTGCCTGCGCGTGCTCACCGTGGTCGGCGGCGCCATCGCCGCCAGCGTCGCGGCGTGGGCCATGACCACCGCCGTCGCCAGTGCGGAGCACGACTCGGACGACAACTCCTGGTTCGGCGGCTCCCGGCTCGTCAAGGTCAACGACGTCGTCACCGACGGCAAGCAGACCGTGCGCAACGGGATGCAGGGCGTGGACGACGGCGTCAACCGCGTGCACGACGCGCTGCGGACGAACAACGAGCCCGGCCCCGCCGCCGACGACAAGGGCGGCAAGCCTGACCGCGAGAACGCCGACGACACGACCAACGTGGACGCCGAGAACGCCGACGCCGCGGACGACTCGTCGTCGGTCCACCAGACCGCCAGCTCGCTAGGCCTCAACGGCCACATGCACGCGACCGCCGACGGCATCGCCAAGATGCTCGGCGACCTTTTCGCGCTCGACTACCAGCAGCCTGGTCGGGATGACCTCGGCCTAGACGGCACGCTGAACGACGCCGCGCACTTCAACAAGCTGCGCGACAAGCTCGACAACTGGCTCCACCCGGCAGCCGACGACGTGCTGCCCGGCCTTCCCGGCGGCATCGCCGAAGGCGCCGCCCCGATGCCGATGCCCGCGCCGAGCGTTCCCGCTGGCGTTGGCGGCTCGGTGGCCGACAACTCTTTCCTCGCCGACGATGCCGCCGAGCAGGCCGCCCAGATTCTGGCGGCGGCTGGCGGCAGCGTCGACCGCGACGCCGACACCGTCGCGGCGTCCGATGTCAATGACTCCCCGAGCGACGGCAGCCCACTGCGGCTGCCGGCAGGTGCGCCTGCTGCGCCGTCCGCGCCCGCCCATGGTGGTGCCACCGGCGGGCACGCGGACGGTTCGCCGTTCGCCGTCACCTCCGGCTCGGGTTTCGCCTTGATCGCCGCTGCGGCGACCAAGGCCCTTACCGGCGCGGCTGCCGCGCCGTTCGAGCCGGGCCGCCAGCCCGGCGTCACTCCTGACTGAGGTCATTTCCTAGGGCAACGCGCGTTTGGACAGCGCCTGCCCGAATTCGTCATGGCTACCGCCTGACATCTCTCCCTGCGAAAAGTTCGCAACCCCGAAGATAAATCCCAATCAAGGAGTACCTCTAATGCATAAGTGGGCGAAGCGCGGTATTCAGACCGCGCTCGTGACCGGCGGGATGTTCATGCTGGGCACCGGCATCGCATCCGCGGACGAGAACGTTGATCCGGATCGTCCGGCCAGCCCCATCGACGGTGGGATCGCCGTCCCGGTCGACATCTCGAACAACAACATGGGCACCCTGACCGGGGAGCAGCAGGAAGCTCCCGAACTGCAGGAGACCATCAGCACCAAGGACGTCACCGACCCGGTGGTCGACGCCTACGAGCAGAGCGACATCGCCAAGGACGACCCCTTCCACGGGAACCGCGTCAATGCCGACCTCGCCGTGCCGGTGCAGATGACCAACAACGCCGCTGGCGTGCTCGGCGACGCCGAGACCACGGGCGGCGACTCCACCCAGACCTACGACGGCACCAACAACATCAGCACGGACGGCAGCGGTGCCCCCCTCGCGGGCAACGTCGTCGACCTCGACTGGGCCGCCCCGGTGCAGATCGCGAACAACGCCGGTGCGCTCCTCGGTGACGCCACGACGTCGGGCAACTCCGCCCAGCAGGAGACCACCACCGGCGGCAACGTCGAGACGGACGGGTCGGAAGGCACGATCTCCGGCAACATCCTCGCCGGGCAGGCCGCGACGCCGTTGCAGGGCAACAACAACGCGCTTTCCGCTGGCGGCACGACGGAGTCGGACGGCAACTCTGCCGACTCGTCCGCGCACAGCGGTGGCTACCTGGAGACCGTCGGCTCCGACGGTGTCCTCTCCGGCAACGCTGGCGGTGGCCCGCTGGCCGCGGCAGGCGGGTTCAACAACAACGCGGGTAGCTGGATCGGCGGCGCGGAGACCGCAGGCGCCGAGTCAAGCACCGATGCGACGGCCGGTGGCACGCAGACCGGCCTGAACGACATCGACACCTACATCCAGACCGATGGCGATGGCGGCGTCGGCTCCGGCAACATCGCCCAGCCGCAGGGTGCAGGCAACCTGACAGGGCACGGCATCGCAGGCACCTGGATTGGCACCGCGGCCGCTGGCAGCGACGCGAAGGCCGAGGGCGGTACCTCGCAGTCGACCGAGACCGAGGCAGGCGCCTTCTCCAACACATCGGGTGAGGACAGCGTGGTGTCCGGCAACATGGCCGACGCGCCGGTCGCCGCCCCGATCGAGGTGTTCTGCAGCGCAGGCAGCTGGATCGGCATCGCGTCAAGCACCCAGTGCGAGAACTCCAACAGTGCTGAGGCTGGTAGCGGCACCTACACCTCCGGCACCGGCTCCACCGGTGGCGGCAACTCGGTGCACGCCCCGCTGGCTTCGCCGGTCGAGGCGTTCGGCGTCGGTGGCACCTGGATCGGCACCGCAGAGGCGGAGGCCACCGAGGACAAGCTGGTCGACGCCGGTGGCTACAACGGCTCGACCGGTGACGACTCCACGGTCGGCGGCAACATCGTGCAGACGCCGGTCGCCTCGCCTGGTGAGCTGTTCGGCGTCGGCGGCGCCTGGGGTGGCTCCGGCACCGGCACCGCGTCCGAGACCAAGGTCGTCAACGCTGGTGGCGACGGCAACACCTCCGACGACAACGGCACCGGCAGCTCGAACGTGATCGCCACGCCGATCGCGCAGCCGGTGCAGGGCTTCGGCATCGGTGGTGCCTGGATCGGTGAGGGCCACGGCCAAGCCAGCGCCGACAACACGACGACCGCAGGTGGCGACTACACCGGCTCCGGCGAGGGCGGCACGCTCTCCGGTAACGTCGGCCAGATCGCGAGCGCGTCGCCCGCGCAGGCGTTCGGCATCGGCGGCGTGTGGGGCGGCAACGCGTCCGGCTCGGCCGAGGCCAGCTCCTCGACCACCGCTGGCGGCACCGCCGAGGGGAACGGCTCGGAAGGCGTCGGCTCCGGCAACATCGCCAACGGCGCGCTTGCGACGCCGTTGCAGGGTCACGGCATGGGCGCGTCCTGGATCGGCCAGGCCGACGGCACCGCGTTCAACGTGACCGAGGCGGCCGCTGGCGGCGACGCCGACACCGACGGCACGGGCGGCTCGCTCGGCGGCAACGTCGTCTACGCCCCGCTCAGCGGTGCTGGCACGGCGTTCGGCAACGCCGCATCGTTCATCGGCAGCGCGTCGGGTGAAGGCGCTAACGAGGTCGTCTCCGAGGCTGGTGGCGACACCACGACCGCGGGTGACGAGGCTTCCGGCTCCGGCAACGCGCTCGGCGTGCAGGGGCTGCCCGTCGCCCAGGCCTTCGGCAACGCGGCCAGCGTTGTGGCGAACGCGGACGGCGTCGGCACCAACACCACCGACTCGACGTCCGGTGGCGACATCCTGACCTCGGGTGAGTCCGGCTCGCTTTCTGGCAACATCTTCGATGTGCCCGCCGCTGCGGTGGCGCAGGTCTTCGGCAACGCAGGCACGCTGGGTGGCGTCTCGCACGGCATCGGCGACAACACCACCACGGGTGTCACAGGCGGCGAGGCGACCACGGCTGGCGACCAGAACAGCCTTTCCGGGACAAACACCGAGCTGCCGATCGGCGGCCTGGTGCAGATCTACAACTTCTCGGCACCGCTGCTCGGCGAGGCGCTGGCCATCGGCACCAACGTGACCAGCATCAACCTGGACACCGCCGAGCCGCAGATCAACCTGCCGCTCAACGGCTCTGAGATGTCGATCGACAGCGTGCCCGCACTGAACAAGATGGCCGCCGCCCCGGCGTCGCCGCTGCGTTCGGAGCGTGCCGGTCTGCCGACCGACGTCAGCCCCGCGATGATGCCGATCGCGGCCCCGGCCGCGCCTGGTGTCGACATGCCGCTGCCCGCGCCTGGCCTGCCCACTGGTGGCGTCCCCGGCGCTGGCGAGCTGCCTGGCCTCGACGGCCTGTCGCTGGACGGTCTGCCCGGCCTCGACGGCCTGCCCGTCCCGGCTGGCCGCGACCTGCCTGCCGCTCCGGCTCTGCCGGGCGCTGGCTCGCTGCCGACGGACGTGCCCGCCGCTGGCGAACTGCCCGCGCTGCCGACCGACGTTGACGCGCTCCCGGAGCTGCCGCTGTCGGGTGAGCTGCCCGGCGCTGGCGAGCTGCCTGGCCTCGGCGGCCTGTCGCTGGACGGTCTGCCCGGCCTCGACGGCCTGCCCGTCCCGGCTGGCCGCGACCTGCCTGCGGCTCCGGCTCTGCCGGGCGCTGGCTCGCTGCCGACGGACGTGCCCGCCGCTGGCGAGCTGCCCGCGCTGCCGACCGACGTTGACGCGCTCCCGGAGCTGCCGCTGTCGGGTGAGCTGCCCGCGCTGCCGGGTGTCGACAGCCTGCCGACGCAGGGCCTGCCGACGCAGGGCCTGCCGATGCAGGGCCTGCCGACCGGTGGCCTGCCCGTCCCGGCTGGCCGCGACCTGCCTGCCGCTCCGGCTCTGCCGGGCGCTGGCTCGCTGCCGACCGACGTTGACGCGCTCCCGGAGCTGCCGCTGTCGGGTGAGCTGCCCATCTCGACCGAGCTGTCGGGCGTGGACATGGCGCTGCCCGCCGTTGACTCGCTGCCCGCGCGTAGCGAGACGACGCAGACCGGCGTCAAGGGGATGTTCGCCAAGTTCCTCGGCATGCTGACCGGCAAGTCGATCCAGGCCTGATCCCTCAATGAATGCGATGAAGGGCTTCTTTGTGGCGCCAGCCGTCACAAAGAAGCCCTTCATCGCATCTGCGAACCGCCGGTCAGCCAGGCACCCAGGCGCCGAGGACCGGCTTGAACTCACGCACCGACCGCTCGGCGATGGCCCCTTCCAGGTGGTAGGGGTCGTTGTCGATGATCTGGTGCAACGCGTCGAGGTCGGCGGCTTCGATCAGCACGACGCCGCCGGAGTCGTCCCCGAGCGGGCCAGCGATGGCCACCGTGCCGTTGGCGGCAAGCGCCGCGAGGAACTCGCGGTGTCGCGGCCGGACCTCCGGCATCTTGTCCTGCACATAGCGAATCTCAACCAGGTACCACGCCATGGGAGTGCAAGCTACGCGAGTCAGTGCCTTCGGCAAACCGCGCGGTCCGCGAGCGACACGCGCGCGTGGTCGGGCGTGCGCGTAACGTGACGTCGATGGGCTGTGGATACTCTGGGACATACCGGCTCCGACCGGCGGAAAGGGGGATGCGGCATGCCGGAGCGCAGTGCGGAGCGCACCGTTGAGCGCACGCTTGGCCACCTCCGCGCGATCGACGCGCCGGACGGGCAGACCGATCCTGGCATGCCCGTCACCCTCGAAGATCTCTACCGGGTGCACCGGATGCGCCTCGTCCGCCTCGCGATCCTGCTCGTCGACGAGGCGGCAACGGCGGAAGACGTCGTGCAGGAGGCGTTCACCGGACTGCACCGCAACTGGGGGAAACTGCGCGACGAGGCCGCGGCGATCGGCTATCTGCGCACCGCCGTCGTCAACGGCTCGCGCAGCGTGCTGCGGCGGCGCAAGACCGCACGCGAGTATGTGCCGCCGCACGCGGTGACCGCGCGCTCCGCCGAAAGCCTCGCGATGCTGTCCACCGAGCACCAGGCCGTCGTCAACGCGCTCGGCGTGCTGCCGCCGAGGCAGCGGGAGGTGCTGGTGCTGCGCTACTACGGCGGGCTCAGCGAGGCCGAGATCGCCGATGCGGCAGGCATCTCGAAGGGCACCGTGAAGTCGACCGCGAGCAGGGCGCTGGAAGCGTTGCAGCGCGCGATGTCGGAAGCCCAGCAGCAGTGAACGAGTCGCGGCCCGAATCGAGTCACGAGCCCGGCGATAGCAACGGTGCGGTGACCGAAAATAGCCCAGAAGAGTTAATCGCGGAGGCGCTGCGCGCCAAGGCTGGTCAAACCGGTGGTAACGCCAGCGTCGTCGCCGACGAATTACCGAGTGGCCGGACTGCCAGGTCGACCGGCGCTGACCAGCAAAGTTCGGTTGAATCGAATATACCGGACATCAGCCTGGGCTGGGTGGCGGTGCTCGCTGTGCTGCTTGGGGTAGCAACCGGGGCCTTGATCGGGCTACTTACGGTCATCTAACGGGCGGCGTCGTCCAGCGATATTATCGCCTGAATGTACGTATGGTGACACTCGTCCGTGGCGGTTAGTATGTCCGTGGGGCAATTGCCCGAATCATACGGGTGAGCCCCACACTCAGCGTGATTCGCGTCGTCCGAGACCCCGACGGCACCTAAGTCTTGGTGTATTCGCTTAGGGGTCGAGATGTCTGGCTATAGCGCGAGCATTCCGTTTGGCAATTTTCATGTGCGGCGAGCGGCCGTCTCCGAGCGCACGGTCGCGCCGGAGGTCGCGCCAGCGGCGGTATCCGACACGCCCACTGACGCTGTTGACCCCGCCGATCCTTATGCCCTCATGGTCGAGGCGGCCAAGAAGGGCGACCGGTACGCGGTGGACGACCTGCTCGCTGCGCTGCGGCCGATCATCGTGCGCTACTGTCGCGCCCGCATCGGGCGTGCGCTGAGCACGTTCTCCTCCGCGGACGACGTCGCGCAGGAGGTATGCCTCGCGGTGCTGACGGCGCTGCCGTTGTACCGGTCGAGCGGGGCGAGCTTCCTCGGCTTCGTCTACGGCATCGCGACGCACAAGATCATGGACTTCCACCGCAAGCGCTCCAGGGACCGCTCGCTGCCGGTGTCCGACGTCCCCGACATCGGCGTCGACACCCAAAGCCCCGAGCAGCAGCTGCTGCGGTCGGAGCTGGGGCAGCAGCTCGGCGAGCTGTTGCACACGCTGTCCGAGACACAGCGCGAGGTGCTGACGCTGCGGCTGATCGTTGGGCTCTCCGTCGCGGAGACGGCGGAGGCGATCTCGGTCTCCCCCAGCGCGGTGCGGGTGTGTCAGCACCGCGCGCTGACCAAGCTCAGGAACCGACTGACCGCTCGTGTTGGCTCTGGGGCGTTGGGGACATCGAGAACATTGACTCTGGATTGAACAGGTTCTCCGGGTCGAGCGCCTGCTTGATGCTGCGGTGCACTCGCATCCCGACCGGCCCGATCTCGCGCGCGAGCCACTCCTGCTTGATCTTGCCGACGCCGTGCTCGCCGGTGATCGTGCCGCCGAGCGAGAGCCCGACGTCGAGGATCTCGTCGAACGCCTTGTGCGCGCGCTCCGATTCGTCCGCTGAGCTGGGGTCGTAGACGATCGTCGGGTGCATGTTGCCGTCCCCTGCGTGTCCGACGACGGCGATCCGCAGCCCCACCTCGTCCGCGATCCGCGCGCACCCGCTGATCAGCTCCGCGATCCTGGTGCGCGGCACCGAGACGTCGTCCGTGAGCCACGTGCCGTACGTCTCCAGCGCGGTAAGCACCACCCGGCGGGCCTGGAGCAGCATGTTGCCCTCGGCGAGATCGTCGGTCACGTATGTCATGTCCGCGCCGGCGTCGACGCAGATCTGCTCGATCGCGGTCAGCTCGCGGCGCGCCACCTCGCCGCCGGAGTCCGACTGGCACAGCAGCAACGCCTCGCAGCCGGAGCCAGCGCCGATGTCGGTCTTGAGGTACGCCTCGGCCGCGTCGATGGACGCCTTGTCCATGATCTCCATCAGCGAGGGGACCAAGCCCTCCTTGACGACGTGCGCAACGGCGTCGCCCGCCGCCGCTGTGTTGGTGAACGACGCGACCAGCGTGCCCGGCGCCTGCGGCAACGGCTTGAGCGCCACCGTCGCCTCGGTGATCACGCCGAGCGTGCCCTCGCTGCCGATGAACAACTTCGTCAGGTCGTAGCCCGCGACGCCCTTGACGGTGCGGCGGCCGGTCTTGAGCAGTGAGCCGTCCGCGAGCACCACCTTGAGCCCGAGCACCGCGTCGGTGGTGACGCCGTACTTCACGCAGCACAGCCCGCCCGCGTTCGTGGCGAGGTTGCCGCCGATCGTGCACCAGTCGTAGCTGGAGGGGTCCGGCGGATAGAACAGCCCGTTCTTGGCGACGGCGTCCCGGAAGTCCAGGTTCACCACACCCGGTTGGACGACGGCGAGCCGGTTCGCGGCGTCGATCTCGACGATCTCGTTCAGCTTCGTCAGCACCAGCACGACGCAGCCGTCGATCGCGTTGGCCGCGCCGGTCAGCCCGCTGCCGGCGCCGCGCGGCACGATCGGGACGCCCGCCGCCGCGCACGCCCGCACCGTCGCCTGCACACCCTCGGTGTCGGTCGGCATCACCACCGCGAGCGGCGTGCCGTACGGGGCGAGCGGCATCATGTCGCGGCTGTAGCTCTCGGTGACGTCGGTGTCGGTGATGACAGCCGAATGGCCCAGCTCAGCGCGAAGCCGGTCGACGAGTTCCGTGCCGGCGCCCGTTGCGGCGGAAGTGGTGCTCATGCTCCCACGGTAGTGCGTGAGCCCTCGTTATCGCGATGCGTCCTGCGCTCGATCGCGAGCACGCCGAGCACGATCGCGACGCCGAGCAGCATCAGCCCGACGGTGGCGACGACGTCCCCGCTCGGCGCGAGCAGGGCCCGCTCGCCGGACTCCCACGGCTGCCACGGCCACAGCGCGCGCAGCGACCCGGCGAGCAGCCCGGTCATGACGACGTGGGTGAGGTGGTGGTGGCGTTCCAGCAGCCACTGCAACAGCTTCACGAACAGCGCGAGCCCGATCAGCGCGCCGAGAGCGAACGTGCCGATGTAGCCGAGGTCGCGGTCGTTGATGGCGTCCATCGTCGTGGTGTAGAGCCCGATCGCGAGCAGCATGAACGATCCGGACACGCCGGGCAGCACCAGCGCGCAGATGGCGACGGCCGCCGCCGCCATGACGATCAGCGGGTGCGGTTCGATCTCGGTCGGCGGCAGCCCGGTCACCACGAACGTGACCGCGGCGACAGCCAGCGCGAGCAGATAGTTCGACGGGGTCCACGGACGTCCCGAGCCGGAGTACGGCACCCACAGCGAGGCGAGAACGAGCCCGAAGAACACCGCGAAGGACTGTTGCGGGTGCTCCTCAACCAGCGGTGAGACCAGCTTGGCGGCGGTCAGCACGGCGATGCCCATGCCGATGACGACGGCGATGACGACCGCCCAGTGCACCCGTCGGAACTCCTCGGCGGCGCGGGTGGTGCCCTTGCCGCGCGGCAGGTCGCTCACCGCGAGCTTGACGCCCGAGACCGCGTGTCCAGCCGAGATGATCAATCTGTCGTAGATGCCGGTGATCAGCGCGACGGTGCCGCCGCTGACTCCGGGGATGACCTCGGCGGTGCCCATGAGCCCGCCCCGGAACGCGTTCAACAGATGAGTACCAACGGATTTGGTCGACGCAGCCACGCGGCAAGCCTACGACCAGCCAGGTGACGCCCTGCCAGGGCGTGGGTGTGTGGTGCGTCCGTGCGCCTTGGCGAGCCCAAGGTGCCCTTGGGTACCGAATATGTACCGAAGGTCACCTTGGGCACACCCGAACTATTTAGCTTGCGCAACGACTTTTCCGTCCGGCATAGTTGTGCAGTGAAATTAGTTGAAGTAAGCAAGTAACTGGGTGGGGACATGACCGACACCGCGCGGCAGGACGAGCTCGACGTCGCCGACGACCTCGGCGGCGAACTCGTCCGCACCATCCGACTGCTCGCGAAGGCCAAGGCCAAGCTGTCGTCGATGCCGGGGAGCACGGACCACAGCTCGTTCCCGATCATCGCGACGCTGGTGGTCGAAGGCCCACGCCGGACGTCCGCGCTGGCGGACGTGCTGCACACCGAGGTGTCCACCATCAGCAGGCAGACCAGCGCGCTGGTGCAGCAGGGCCTCATCGAACGCCAGGCCGACCCCAACGACGGCCGCGCCTGCCTGCTCGCGCCAACCGACGCGGGCCGGGAGCTGTATGCGCGGGCGCGCCAGGAGCGCAACCGCTGGCTCGCCGCCACGCTGCGCGACTGGAACGGCGACGACGTCGAGCGCCTGATCGGCCTGCTCACGCGCCTCAACACCGACCTCGCCGACAACCTCGGCGCATCCAACGACCCGACACCGCAGGGGGTAACGCATGACGAGCACAGTGGACAGTGACAGCGGCGCGCCGCACCCCCCGCAGCCCACGCAGGACCCGCCGCTGCTGAGCCACCGGCAGATCCTGACGATCTTGTCCGGCCTGATGATGGGCATGTTCCTCGGCGCGCTGGACATGACCATCGTCTCAACCGCCGTCCGCACCATCGCCGACGACCTCAACGGGCTGAGCCTGCAGGCGTGGATCACGACGTCGTACCTGATCGCCGCCACGGTCATGACGCCGATCTACGGCAAGCTTTCCGACATCTACGGCCGCAAGCCGCTGTACCTGATCGCGATCTCGGTGTTCCTGATCGGCTCGATGGCGTGCACGATGGCGACGTCGATGTACCAGCTCGCGGCGTTCCGTGCGGTGCAGGGCCTCGGCGCAGGCGGGCTGATGTCGCTGGGCATCACGATCATCGGTGACATCGTTCCCGCGCGGGAGCGCGCCCGTTACCAGGGCTACATCGTCGCGGTGTTCGGCACGTCCAGCGTGCTCGGCCCGGTGACCGGCGGGCTGTTCGCCGGGATGAACTCCTTCCTCGCGGTCGACGGCTGGCGCTGGGTGTTCCTTATCAACGTGCCGATCGGTATCGCGGCGCTGTTCGTCGTCGCGAGAGTGCTGAACGTGCCGCACGAGCGGCAGCACCACCGCATCGACTGGTGCGGCGCCGCGGCGCTGGCGACCGGTGTTGCCCCGTTGCTACTGGTCGCGGAGCAGGGTCGCGACTGGGGCTGGACGTCGACGAGCGCGCTGATCTGTTACGCCGTCGCCGCCTTCGGCATCACGGCGTTCATCCGGGTGGAGAAGGCGATGGGCGATGCCGCGCTGCTGCCGCTGCGGTTGTTCCGCAACCCGACGTTCAGCGTCGCGATCGGCGCGAGCGCGCTGGTCGGCGTCGCGATGTTCGGCTCGATGACGCTCATCCCGCAGTACCTCCAGATCGTGCAGGGCTACAGCCCGACGGAGGCCGGTCTGCTGACTCTGCCGCTGATGGGCGGGATCATGGTCACCACGACGATCACCGGCCGCTACACGTCGGCGACCGGCCGGTACAAGATCGCCCCGGTCATCGGGACGCTGTTGATCTCGCTGGGCACGTTGCTGCTCGCGCAGGTCGCGTGGGACAGCCCGGTGTGGCAGCCGATGGTGTACATGGGCGTGATCGGCATGGGGCTCGGCGGCTGCATGCAGACGCTGGTCATCGCGGTGCAGAACGCGGGGCCGCGCACCGACATGGGAGTCTCGACGGCGTCGGCGACGTTCTTCCGGCAGATCGGCGGGACGCTCGGCGTCGCGGTGTTCCTTTCGATCCTGTTCAGCACGCTCACCGCGAACATCCGGTCGGCGTTCGCCGAACTCGGCCTGCCAGCCGCCGCGGCGAGCGCGGGCAACCGGGACATCATGGCCGACTCGTCGTTCCTCAAGAGCATGCCGATCGAGCAGGCGAAGCCGTTCCTGATCGGGTTCACCGACTCGATCAACACGGTGTTCTACGTCGCGGCCGCAGTGGCGTTTGCCGCGAGTATCGTGGTCATGACCATGCGTGAGATTCCGTTGCCTGACGTGCGGCGACAGTAAAAGTTCACCCATGGGGACGGCGTCACGCCGTTAGGGCAACGTACCCTTGGGGGTCGTGAGTGTCGTGCAGGCCGCTGCGGCCGAAGTAGGTGTCGGCTGGCTGTCGAGCGCGGGTCCGACCCTGGTGTGGGTCATCGTGCTAAGCTTCATCTTCCTCGAGTGCGCGGTGATCGTCGGCCTGTTCCTGCCCGGTGACTCGTTGCTGTTCGTGGCTGGCGTCGTGCTGGCGAGCCATCAGGCGGAGGCGAGCGCGTGGTGGTTGTCGGTCGTCGCGCTGGTGGTGGCGTCGGTGGCGAACCAGGTCGGCTACGTCATCGGCCACAAGAGCGGCACCGCCTACATCGCGCGCCGGGGTGGCAAGGTCCTCAGCAGGGAAAGGCTCAACAAAGCGCGGGACTTCCTTGACCGCAGGGGGGTTTTCGCCATCGTGGCCGCGCGCTGGATCCCGTGGGTGCGCACGTTCGCGCCGCTGATCGCGGGTGCGGCTGGCATGAACCCGCGCCGGTTCGCGCTCGCGACGTTCACCGGCGCGGTGCTGTGGGTGCCGACGCTGGTGCTGCTCGGCTACTACGCGGGCGACCTCATCCGGTCGATGCCGTGGTTGCAGACGACGGCGGTGTGGGCTGGCGTCGTGTTCCTCGTCGCGGGCACGGCGTACGGGATCTGGCAGTACCGGCAGGAGGTGCGCAAGCCGCTCGCCGAACAGCGCACGCCGTTGCCGAGCGGGTCGCGCTAGCGGCTTTCGCGCGCGCCCGCGTTGTCCCGCGCGCCGCGCCCTAACGCCGCAGCGCGGCGGCGGCTTCGAGCACCAGCCACCCACCGACCTGCACTGACAGCTCTCGCGACGGTCGCTGCTCCCCCTTCGCGGGTACGGTGGCCTGCTTCGCCCAGTCCGGCCCGAACAACGGCCCGTGCGCGAGCGCGGCATTGCGCCAGCAGGTGTCCGCCGAGGTCAGGACGACGTCCCGCGCGGTGTCGGCCGCCGTGCCCTTGGGGAGTTCGGCAGCGGCGAGCGCGAGGTACCGCGCGCAGATGCCGGAGAACAGCCCGCCGTCCCCGCCGCCGTGGGCGCGCAGCACCCCGCCGGGCGCGAGGTTGGCGGCGATCGCGTGGATGGTGCGTTCCGCCCGCTCCCGCCACGTCGTGCCGGAGTCGGTGCGCGCCAGCTCGACGCAGCCGCCGAGGTAGACGCCCTGGCAGTAGGTGTAGATCCGTTTCACCAGCTCACCCACCTCGCCGGTGTCCCGGTTGATGCGCAGGCCGTCGAAGACGAGCCCGGTCGCCGGGTCGACCAGCGTGTCGGTCAGCCACGTCATGATCTCGGTTGCCCGCGCCATGTCGCCGGTCCGCGCGAGCAGGATCGCAGCGGGTCCGTTGGCGGGCGTGTTCTTGTAGCCGTTCCCGCGCCGCCACCAGATGCCGCCACCGCCGTCCGGCGTCCACGCGATGTGGAGCTGTTCGGTGAGGTCGGTCAGCGCCGCGTCGACGTCCAGCCCGACGACGTCGTGGGCGCGCTGCAGCGCGAGGCCGAGCCAGGCCATGTCGTCGTAGTAGTTGTTGGTCCAGCTCAGCCGGTTGCGGAGGTGGATTCCGGTGACCAGCCTGCGGATCAGCTTGGCCCTGCGCTCGGAGGGCGCGCGCAGTTGCGCGTCGACGAGGCCGTCCAGCAGGTGCGCCTGCCACCAGTAGTTCCATCGCCGGTGTAGGTGTTCTGCCCAGGTCGGCGGCCAGCCATTGCGGCCGAGCGCGGTGCCAGGGAGGCACCACAACCGGGCGGCGTGCCTGCCGAGGACGGCGTCTTCCGCTGCCGCTGCGCGGTCGGCGAACTGCTTCACGCGATCGACTGTGCCATGTTGCGCCGATCGGCCACCTCCGAAAGGCGTAGCTCGCGATGGTGACGCGCAATAGTGTTGGATGACTGCCAAAACCGCCACCGCCAGCGAGGTGCGCCATGCCAACAACCGCCCATGTCACCTGTCCGCTGTGTGAGGCGACCTGCGGGTTGACCGTGACCATCGATGGTTCGGACGTCACCGAGGTTCGCGGCGATCACGACGACGTCTTCTCCCGCGGCTTCATCTGCCCGAAGGGCGTCTCGCTCGGCGCGCTGCACGCCGACCCGGACCGGCTGCGGACGCCGTTGGTCAAGCGGGACGGTGAGTTCGTGGCGGTGAGCTGGGACGAGGCGTTCGCGGAGATCGACGCGCGGCTGCGGCCGATCATGGCAGAGCGCGGCAACGACGCCGTCGCCGTCTACGCGGGCAACCCGTCTATCCACAACGTGTCCACAACCCTCTACGGGCCGGTGCTGTACCGCGCGATCGGCACGAAGAACTTCTACAGCGCCAGCACCGTCGACCAGATGCCGAAGCACTTCACGTCCGGCTACCTGTTCGGCGCGCCGCTGTCGATCCCGGTGCCGGACGTCGACCGCACGCAGTTCCTGCTGATGCTCGGCGCGAATCCGTTGGTGTCCAACGGGAGCCTGATGACCGCGCCGGACATGCGCGGCAGGCTGCGAGCGCTGCGAGCGCGCGGCGGCAAGCTGGTCGTCGTCGATCCGAAGCGCACCCGCACCGCCGAGGCGGCGGACGAGCACAACGCCATCCGCCCTGGCACCGACGCGCTGCTGCTGTTCGCGCTGGCCAACGTGCTGTTCGAGCGAGACCTGGTCGCGTTGGGCGGGCTCGCGGACCATACCAACGGCGTCGCCGAGATGCGGGCGCTCGCGGAGCCGTTCACGCCGGAGGCGGTCGCGTCGGAGGTGGGCATCGACGCCGACGCGATCCGGCGGCTCGCCGTCGAGCTGGCCACGGCCGAGCGCGCCGTCGTCTACGGCCGGATCGGCACCACGACGCAGGAGTTCGGCACGCTGGCGAGCTGGCTGGTCGACGTCCTCAACGTGCTGACCGGCAACCTCGACCAGCCCGGCGGCGCGATGTTCCCCGCGCCAGCCGCGAGTGCGCCCGGCAGCAGCAAGCCGTTCCGGCACGGGCGGTGGCGCAGCCGAGTGCGCGGGCTGCCCGAGGTGTACGGCGAGCTGCCGGTTGCGACACTCGCGGACGAGATCGAGGCGCCGGGCGAGGGCCAGGTTAGGGCGCTGCTGACGGTCGCTGGCAACCCGTGCCTCTCCGCGCCGAACGCGGAACGCCTCGACGCCGCGTTCGGTCAGCTCGACTTCATGGTGTCGGTCGACGTCTACCTGAACGAGACCACCCGCCACGCCGACGTCATCCTGCCCGGCCCGACGCCACTGGAGCGGCAACACTACGACCTGGCGTTCTACCAGCTCTCGGTGCGCAACGTGGCGAACTGGACGCCGGCGGCGATGCCGTCCGACCTGCCGCAGGAGTGGGAAACGTTGCTGCGGCTGCTCGGCGTCGTCACCGGTCAGGGACCGAACCCCGACGTCGGGGCGCTCGACGACTTCGTGGCGGGCGAGTTCGCGCGGCGGGCGGGCGCCGAGGTTGAGGAGGCCGCCGGTCGGGTCGGCCCGGAGCGCCTGGTGGATCTGCTGCTGCGGTCCGGGCAGTACGGGCTCACGCTCGCCGACCTTGAGGCCGCGCCGCACGGCGTCGACCTCGGGCCGTTGACGTCGCGGCTGCCGCACGCGTTGAAGACGGCGAGCGGGAAGATCGAGCTGGCGCCGGAGGCGATCACCGCAGACGTGCCTCGGCTCGCGGCTCGGCTTTCGGCGCGGTCGGATGGCTCGCCGGATGGGCACGCTGCTTACGGCGCCGCGCCGCACGGCTCCCGTCTGCCCGGTGAGTTCGTGCTGATCGGCAGGCGGCAGCTGGCGTCGAACAACTCGTGGATGCACAACCTGGAGACGCTGGTGCGCGGGTCGAACCGCTGCACGGTGCAGGTGCACCCGGACGACGCGGCTGGCATCGGGCTCACCGACGGCGCGCTGGCGAAGGTGTCGTCCGCAGCGGGGACGGTGGAACTGCCGGTCGAGGTCACCGACGTGCTGCGCCCCGGGGTGGTCAGCATCCCGCACGGGTGGGGCCACGACGTCAACGGCGTCCGGACGTCGGTCGCCGCCGCGCACGCCGGTGCGAACTCGAACGTGCTCACGGACGACGGCCCGCTCGACGCCCCCACCGGCACGGCGGTCCTGAACGGCATCCCAGTCCACCTCGCCCCCGCCTAACGCCCCACCATCCGCGAGTCTCACCCTATTCGGCGCGAGTCTCACCGTAATCGCGCCGAGTTGCACCGTATCCGCCGCGAGTTGCACCGTATGGGTGCGCGAGTCCCTCGCTCTGGTGCCGTGAGTCCCGACTTGCGGCCAGGTGTGTTCTGACTTCCGGGGCGGTGAGTTCCGCGTTGTGGTGCTCTGGTGCGAACGTACCGCACCAGAAGCCAGAACTCGCGGCCCTGTAAGCCAGAACTCGGGTTACTGGACCGTGGGACTCGCGGCATCAGAAGTCGCGACTCGCGCGGTACCGGTGAAACTCAGGCCAGGCAGGGTGAGACTCGCGCGGAATAAGGTGAGACTCGCGGGTTACCAGGCGCGGGACAGGTCGGCGTGCTGGCTGACCCAGGCGTGCATCACGATGCCGGCCGCGACGCCCGCGTTGATCGAGCGGGTCGAGCCGAACTGCGCGATGGACACCGACAAATCGGCGGCTTCGCGCGCCTCGGCGGACAGTCCCGGCCCCTCCTGGCCGAACAGCAACACGCAGCGACGCGGCAGCGCCGCCGTCTCGATGCGGTGCGAGCCGTGCGTGTTGTCCACCGCGACCAGCGTCAGCCCCTCCGACCGGGCGAAGTCCACCAGGCCAGCGACGTCCGGGTGGTGGTGCAGGTGCTGGTAGCGGTCGGTCACCATCGCGCCGCGCCGGTTCCACCGCCGCTTGCCGACGATGTGCACCGCGGCCGCCGCGAAGGCGTTCGCGGTGCGGACGACGGTGCCGATGTTGTGATCGTGCTGGAAGTTCTCGATCGCGACGTGGAACGGGTGCCGCCTGCGGTCCACATCGGACACGATGGCTTCGCGCCGCCAGTAGCGGTACGGGTCGACGACGTTGCGGCGGTCGCCGTGTGCCAACAGCTCGGGGTCGTAACGCTCGTCGGTGGGCCACTCGCCCCGCCACGGCCCGACGCCGACCTCGTCAGGGCGCGTCCACTCGGTAGGGCCAGCCTCGTCCGAGCCAGTAGGCCCAGCGTTGTCCGACACCGGCTCAGGACAGCCCGAGGTCGTCGAGGCCGAGCAGCGCCCGATACGGCAGGCCGTGCGCCTCGATGGCCTCGCGCGCCCCGGTGTCGCGGTCGACGATGGTGGCGACGCCGACGACCGACGCGCCCGCCGCTTCCAGCGCGTCGACGGCGGTGAGCACGCTGCCCCCTGTCGTCGAGGTGTCCTCGACGGCGAGCACCTGCTGCCCTGACACCTCGATGCCCTCGATGCGGCGCTGCATGCCGTGGGTCTTGGCCGTCTTCCGCACCACGAAGGCGTCCAGCACAACGCCGTCGGCGGCGGCCGAGTGCATCATCGCGCAGGCGACCGGGTCCGCGCCGAGGGTGAGCCCGCCAGCGGCCACGTAGTCCCAATCGGACGTGAGCTGTCGCAGCAACGTGCCGATCAACGGCGCGGCGGCGTGGTGCAGCGTCGCCCGCCGCATGTCGATGTAGTAGTCGGCCTCGGCACCGGACGACAGCGTGACCTTGCCCTTGACGACGGCGAGCTCGGTGACGAGGCGAGCCAGTTCGGTCTTGGCCGCGAGGTCGATCGCACTTCGTGATTCCGGAGCGTTTACCACGCGGGTGGCCTCTCTATCCGATCAAGTGCGGTTACGTCGAGCAGCGAGTTTACCGGTCAGTGCGCGCAGCACCGGCGGCGGTAACGCTTTACCAACACCCACGATGGCCTGCCAGCGCTTGCCGGGAATCGAGATGGTCTTACCGCGTGCCAAGTCGTGCAGGCAGTCGCGCACGACCCGCTCGGCGTCCAGCCAGAGCGCGTCCGGGATGCCCGCGGTGTCGTCACTGGATCGGGCGTGGAACTCCGTCCGGGTGAAGCCGGGACAGAGTGCGAGCATCCGGACTCCGGTGCCGGTCAGCGACGCCGACATGCCTTCGGTGAACGCGGTGACCCACGCCTTCGTCGCGCCGTAGGCGGCGCCCGTGCCAGGGAAGAACCCGGCCACGCTTGAGACGTTGACCACCGATCCGCTGCCGCGCTCGACCATGCCCGGCAGCGCGGCGTGGGTGAGCCGGAGCACGCTCGCGACGTTGACGTCAAGCTGCGACTGCAACCTGTCCACACCTGTCTCGGTGAATCTGCCGTTGAGCCCGAAGCCCGCGTTGTTCACCAGGACGTCGACCGGCCGCGTGCGGAGGACCTCCTCGACGGACCGTCGCTGTTCGGCATCGGACAGGTCGGCTGGCAGCACCTCGACGTCGATGCCGTGCCGCGAGGACAGCGCGTCGTCCAGCGTCTGCAGCCGGTCGACGTTGCGGGCGACGGCGATAAGGTCGTGTCCCCGCGCGGCGAGTTGGCGGGCGAACTCCGCGCCGATCCCCGCCGTCGCGCCCGTGATCAAGGCGGTCGGCATGCGGTCTCCAATGCTTCGGACCTGCAAGCAGTGCTCAGTCAGCCTATGTCGCCGTGCGGCTTCTCATGCATGTGGTCGACGTGGCGGACACCTTCGGGCGGGTCCTGCCAGGTGTGCTTGCCGCCTTCATCCTCTTCGGCCGGATCGATGATGTCCGCGATCTCCCCGACGTCACGCAGCAGTCGCTCCAAACGGGACGGACCGGCGTTCGGCGACACGGCGGCGAGTACCCAGTCGTGCTCCATCCACACCACGCTGACGTCACCGCCGAGCTCATCGGCGGACTCGATGAGCAGCTGCGAGATCACCGCCCGTGCCGCCTCGACGTCGTCAGTGAAGGCGTAGCGCTGGCCAGCAGGGCCGAGCAGATCGGGCATTTCGGATCGTTGGAACGGTACGCTCGCCAGCCACAGCTCCAGCAGCACCGGGAACGCCTTGCCGCAGCGCACCGCGACCACCGACGCCGGGATCTGCCGGTTGGCCTCGATGTCGAACACGTACACCGAGCGGCGGCCCTCGCTGGTGAACGTCGTGCCAGCGACGACGTTGACGGCGGCCTCCGCCCGGTAGTAGCCCATCGCGCCTTCGGTCCAGTGGCTGACCATCCGGGCGTCTTCCTCGGCGAACTGCCAGCCGCGCAGGTCGGCCCAGCGCAGCCGTTCCCGGTTGCGCGAGCCTTCGCGGGCGCGGTCGACCGCGAGCAGCGCCAGCCCCGTCACCAGGGCGATGAAGGCGATGAGAAACCACATCCACGCCGGTATACCCACGTCGGACACCCTATCGTCTGCGACCGCGTTGTGACGTCAACCGCGCCGGGGCGTGCCCCGGCCGTGGCAGGCCGGTGGGCCCCGTGCCGCCGAGTCCCCGTCTCAGCCGCGCGACACCGACAGCGTGTCGGCGGCGGCACCGGCCTCGGAGACGTCGACGCGCACCGTGTCGCCGTCGCGGATCTCCCCGGACAGCAGGGACTTCGCCAGCTGGTCGCCGATCGCCGACTGCACCAGCCGCCGCAGCGGACGTGCGCCGTAGATCGGGTCGAACCCGTTCACGGCCAGCCATTCCCGCGCGGCGTCCGAGACGTCGAGGGTGAGCCGCCGCTGCGCCAGCCGCTCCGCGAGCCTGGCCACCTGGATGTCCACAATGGCCGTCAACTGCTCGGTGCCGAGCGAGTGGAACACGACGATGTCGTCCAGCCGGTTCAGGAACTCCGGCTTGAAGTGCTGTCGCACCACCGACAACACCGCATCGGACCGCTGCGCTTCCTCCAACGAGGGGTCCGCGATCGCCTGCGAGCCGAGGTTCGACGTCAGGATCAGGATGGTGTTGCGGAAGTCCACCGTCCGGCCCTGGCCGTCGGTGAGGCGACCGTCGTCGAGCACCTGCAACAGCACGTCGAAGACGTCCTGGTGCGCCTTCTCCACCTCGTCGAGCAGCACCACGGTGTACGGCCTGCGCCGCACCGCCTCGGTGAGCTGTCCGCCCTGGTCGTAACCGACGTAGCCGGGCGGCGCGCCGACCAAACGCGCCACCGAGTGCTTCTCGGAGTACTCGCTCATGTCGATGCGCATCATGGCGCGCTCGTCGTCGAACAGGAACTCCGCGAGCGCCTTCGCCAGCTCCGTCTTGCCAACGCCGGTCGGGCCGAGGAACAGGAACGATCCGGTCGGCCGGTCGGGGTCGGCCACTCCGGCGCGCGCCCTGCGCACCGCGTCGGACACCGCCGTGACCGCCTCCGACTGCCCGACGACCCGCCCGCCCAGCTCCTCTTCCATCCGTAGCAGCTTGCCGGTCTCGCCCTCCAGCAGCCTGCCAGCCGGGATGCCGGTCCACGCGCTGACGACGTCGGCGACGTCGTCAGCCCCGACCTCTTCCTTGAGCATCACCTGCTGGTTCGGCGCGGACGCCGCGCTGTCCTGCGCTGCCGCCGCCAGCTCCTTCTCCAGCGCGGGGATCTTGCCGTACCGCAGCTCGGCGGCCCTGCCGAGGTCGGCGTCGCGCTCTGCCCGCTCCGCCTCGCCCCGCAGCTGCTCCAGCTGCTCCTTGAGGTCGCGGATCTTGTCGATGGAGCCCTTCTCGTTCTGCCATCGCGTCGTAAGCACCGCCAATGCGTCCTTACGATCCGCCAGTTCACCGCGCAACGCCGCCAGTCGCTCGACCGACGCCGGGTCGCTCTCCTTCTCCAGCGCCTTCTCCTCGATCTCGAGACGACGCACCGCGCGCTCCACTTCATCGATCTCGACCGGCCGGGAGTCGATCTCCATGCGCAGCCGGGACGCCGCCTCGTCGACGAGGTCGATCGCCTTGTCCGGCAGGAACCGCGCCGTGATGTAGCGGTCGGACAGCGTGGCAGCCGCGACCAGCGCCGCGTCGGTGATCCGGACACCGTGGTGCACCTCGTAGCGCTCTTTGAGCCCTCGCAGGATGCCGATGGTGTCCTCCGCGGACGGCTCGCCGACCAGCACCTGCTGGAACCGGCGCTCCAGCGCGGCGTCCTTCTCGATGTGCTTGCGGTACTCGTCAAGCGTGGTCGCGCCGACCATGCGCAGCTCACCGCGCGCCAGCAGCGGCTTGATCATGTTGCTGGCATCCATGGCTCCTTCAGCGCCGCCTGCGCCCACCACGGTGTGCAGTTCATCAATAAAGGTGATGACCTGGCCAGCCGAATCGGTGATCTCCTTGAGCACCGCCTTGAGGCGTTCCTCGAACTCGCCCCGGTACTTCGCGCCCGCGACCATCGAGCCGAGGTCGAGGGCCACGACGCGCTTGCCCCGCAGCGACTCCGGGACGTCCCCGGCCACGATGCGCTGCGCCAGCCCCTCGACGATCGCGGTCTTGCCGACACCGGGCTCGCCGATCAGCACCGGGTTGTTCTTGGTGCGCCGCGACAGCACCTGGACGACGCGCCGGATCTCGGTGTCCCGGCCGATGACCGGGTCGAGGTCGCCCTTGCGAGCCCGCTCGGTCAGGTCGACGCCGTACTTCTCCAACGCCTGGTAGGTGCCCTCGGGATCTGGGCTCGTCACCCGCGCGGACCCGCGCACCGTGGTGAACGACTCCCGTAGCGCATCCGGCGTCGCGTTGTGCCGTTTGAGCAGGTCAGCGACCTGACCGCCCTCCGAGGCGAGCCCGACGAGCAGATGTTCGGTCGAGACGTACTCGTCCCCCAGTTCGGTGGCGAGCTGCTGCGCCTTGGTCAACGCCTTGAGCGCCTGCGCGTCGAACTGCGGCGTCGCCACGGTGGCGCCGGTCGCGGTCGGCAGCGACCGCGTGATCGGCTCCAGCTCGGTGTGCACCTGCTCCGGGTCGGCCCCGACGGCGGTGAGCAACGGCCCGGCGATGCCGTCGCCCTGCGCCAGCAGCGCGCCGAGCAGGTGTGCCGATGTCACGTCGGGGTTGCCCGCCACCGTCGCCGCCTGCGCCGCGGAGGAGATGGCCTGCTGCGTCTTGGTTGTCGGGTTGAAAGCGTCCATCCCTTGCCCGTTTCCTCGTGGTAGCTGCCGTGACGAGAGTGCACCATGGTCGGTGTCCTCGCTGGTGAGTTGGTCTCGCTAGAAACAACGTCAGGAAAGTTGAGCTTGTTCCGCTCAACTTTATCGTGGCAGGTTCCGGCTAAGGGAGCTATGCCCCATTGCGACCAAAGGGCGCATTTCGCTCTCAGGGGAAACTGGGGCTTGTGCCGCAACCGATCTTGGGGTCAACTTTCTGTCCATGCCTACAAGCACACACTCAGTGATCACGAGTCACTCGGATGGGGCTCCGTCCGTCCTCGCGCAGGAGGACGTCGAGGGTGCCCAGAGTGAGTTATTGCGTAACGTCGAGGAGACGATCGACAGTGTCTTCGCGCCCGTCGCGGAGGGACTGGGCAACTTCGTCTTCTACGAGCTCCCGTTCTTCGGGACGACCTTTCCATGGATCGTCGGCTGGCTCGTCGTCGCGGGGCTGATCTTCAGCTTCTACTTCGGCTTCATCCAGTTCCGCGCGTTCAAGCTCGCCACGGAAGTCGTGCGGGGCAAGTACACCCGCGACGACGAACCGGGCGAGATCAGCCATTTCCAGGCGTTGTCCTCGGCGCTTTCCGGCACCGTTGGCCTCGGCAACATCGCGGGTGTTGGTGTTGCCGTCACCATCGGTGGCGCGGGCGCCACCTTCTGGATGGTCCTGGTCGGCCTGCTCGGCATGGTGACCAAGTTCGTGGAATGCACCCTCGGTGTGAAGTACCGGGAGATCCACGAGGACGGCACCGTCTCTGGCGGGCCGATGCACTATCTGCGCAAGGGGTTCGCCGAGCGCATTCCGGGCAACGCGGGCAAGATCCTCGGCACCGGCCTCGCGGGGCTGGTCGCCGTCGGCATCCTGCTGTTCGGCATCGGTGGCGGCAACATGTTCCAGGCCAACCAGTCGATGGCGCAGCTGCGCCGCGTCACCGGTGGCGAGGACAGCCCGCTCACCAACGACGGCGCTGGCCTCGCTTTCGGCATCATCCTCGCGATCATCGTCGGTGCGGTGATCTGGGGCGGCATCAAGTCGATCGGTCGGGTGACCAGCCGTCTCGTGCCGTCGATGGCGATCATCTACATCATCGCCTGCCTGATCGTCATCCTCTTCAACATCCCTGAGGTGCCGTCCGCGATCGGCCAGATCCTCTCTGGCGCGTTCACGGGTGAGGGTGTCGTCGGTGGTGTGATCGGTGCGATCATCCAGGGTCTGCGACGTGCGACGTTCTCCAACGAGGCCGGTCTCGGTTCCGCGCCGATCGCGCACTCTGCGGTCAGGACGAAGTACCCGGCGACAGAGGGGCTCGTCGCGCTGCTCGAGCCGTTCATCGACACCGTCGTCGTCTGCACCATGACGGCGCTGACGATCACCATCGCCAGCAGCCAGTACTGGAACGACTCGAAGGAAGCGCTCGTCAACGCCGACCTCAGGGGTGAGGAAGCGCCGGACATCCCCGGTGTCGAGGTGACGTCGAGTGCGTTCGAGACGGCGCTGCCCGGCTTCCAGTACGTGCTGGCCATCGCGGTGCTGCTGTTCGCGATCTCCACGATGATCACCTGGGCGTACTACGGCCAGAAGGCGTGGACGTTCCTGTTCGGCAAGAGCAACACCAGTGAGAACGCGTACCGGTTGGTGTTCTGCGCGTTCATCATCGTCGGCTCCGTCGTGCAGTTCGGCGACGTGCTCGCGTTCACCGACGCGGTGATGTTCCTGCTCGCGCTGTTCAACGTGATCGGGCTCTACCTGCTCGCGCCGGTTGTCAAGCGGGAGCTGCGGCACTTCATGGGCAAGCTGGACTCCGGCGAGATCCAGGAAGTGGAAAAGGTCTGACCTGACCGCGACAGTAAGTCGATCAAGTTAGCTGATTGGGCAAGACGAGTGATCCCGCCCGGTGAAACGGGCGGGATCACTCGTGTTTGGGGCTAGGGTTACGGCTACGCTGCCTGCGACCCAGGCGTGTCCTGAGTTTGCTACCCCGAGTCCAGTAAGAGCCATATGAGCCCACCTGACGCCGTCAGCCCTGTCCCGCGTGGGTCAGCGGTACGCAAGGCGCCGCCTGAGGTCACCGCCATGGTGCGGCTCATTTCGGACACCTGGGCGCTGGCGGAGCCGTATCTGCCCGAGATGTCGCAGACGTTCTACGGGCTGCTGTTCACCCTCGCGCCGGACACCCGCGAGTTGTTCCCGATCAACGTCGAGGTGCGCAGGGGCAAGCTGATGCGCGCCATCGCGCGCGTGGTGCAGATGGTCGACCGGCCGGACGACCTGGTGCCGTTCCTGACCCAACTCGGCCGCGACTACCGCAAGTTCGCCGTCGAGACCAGGCATTACGAGGCGATCGGCACTGCCATGCTCGCCGCCCTGCGGGACCAACTACGCGAGGCGTGGACACCGGACGTCGAACGCGCGTGGGCGGAGGGCTACACGATCGTCGCGCGGTCGATGCAGGAGGCGGCGGCGTCGGACCCGAGCCCCGCGCTGCTCAGTGCCACCGTCACCGACCACCACCGGCTGAGCTGGGACCTCGCGCTGGTGCGGATCGAGCCGGACGCGCAGGTGTCCTACCGGGCGGGGCAGTACATGAGCGTGGAGATCCCGCAGCGGCCCCGGCTGTGGCGGTACCTCTCGCCAGCCAACGCCCCGCGCCCGGACGGCTCGCTGGAGTTCCACGTGCGCGCCGTCGACGGCGGGTGGGTCAGCAGGGCCATCGTCAGTCACACCCAGCCGGGCGACATCTGGCACCTCGGCCCGCCACTCGGCAGGCTGAGCGTGGACAGGGGGTCAGGCAGGGACGTGCTGATGATCGCGGGCGGCACCGGCAGCACGCCGCTGCGCGCGCTGGTCGACGACCTCGCGCGCTGGGGCAAGAACCCGAACGTGACGATGTTCTTCGGCGGCAGGACGGCCGACGACATCTACGAGCTGGACAGCCTGCGCGCCCTGGAATCGGTCAATCCCTGGTTCACCGTCGTCCCTGTCGTGGAGAGCGGCGGCGGCATTCCCGGTGCCGAGCAGGGCACGCTCGCCGAGGTCGTCACCAGGCGCGGCTCGTGGCCGCAGCACGACGTCCTCGTGTCCGGCTCGCCCATGATGATCAAGGCGACGATCTCGCGGCTGCTGGTCGCGGGCACCAGCCTTGACCAGATCGCCTACGACCCGTTCACCCTGGACTGAGGTCGGGTGGCTTCCCGGCGTGCCGCGTTAGCGACGTCGCGCGCTGAGCTCATACTCCGGTGACGGCTGTTCGGTCGCTTTGCGCTCCGCCTTGCGTGCCTTGCGGACGCCGAAGTAGTCCCCACCCTTGCGTTTGACGTCGTCGGTGCCCCACGCCTGGTCGGAATCGGCGTGGATCATGCGTGGGATGTGCTTGCGGCAATGGATGTACGCCTCGTCGACTTCGACCAGGACCCACCGCTCCGGCTGCCTGCCCCGCTCGATCTCGTCGGGGATGCCGTCGAACTCGGCACGCATCGCGTCGTCGTCCACGATCATCGCCCTGCCGTTGATGTGCAGGCCGATGCGATCCCGCACGAAGTCGAGCAGCAGGATGCCGACGTGCGGGTTCTCGCTGATGTTGCCGAGGCTGGCCATGACACCGTTGCCCCGGTACTCCGGGTAGGCGACGTGGCCACGGTCGAGCACCTGCATGAACCCGGGCGGGCCGAAACGCGGTGAGCAGTCCGCCTCGCCGTTGGCGTCCGACGTCGCGATGAACGCCATCTCCATCCGGTCGATGAAGTCGATCATCTCGTCGTTGAGGGCGTCGCAGACCTGGTCGCGGTAGAAGCGCTCCGCGCGGGTGCGGCTGCTGTAGGTGACCTGCAGCAGGTGCTCGCCAGCCGAGCCGGGCAGGTCGGTGTCGGTGTCCGTGGCGGGGTCCTCCGGTTCGGGCGGTACCGCGCGCCAGACGACGGGCGGCGCGGTCCAGGTCTCCGACGGCTGCGGTGCGGGCTGGCGGTCGTGTCCCCCGTTCACGACGCCGTGTTCCCCGTTCGGCGTCGTGCCGTTGTGCCGGACACCGTTGCGAGGCGTGACGTCGCGCTCACCGGCGTCGTGCTTGCCGCGCCGGTGCTTCGGCGTGGGCGGCGTCTCCGGGGGGACGTCGTCGGTCGGGTTCGGGGTCAGATCCATCCGGGACATGCGTGCCAGCCGGAGCGAATGTTTCACCTGCGGTCCAGACAGTCTCGGGGGTACGGGTGGGGACGGGGTGCTGCCGACCGCCAAGTCTGACACGACCGGGGGGCAATTCCCACCCCTCGTGTTGGCAGCGCCACGCAGCGGCAGAAGCCGGTTACAGCAGGAAGTCAGCCTCGTACGGAACGCAGTTTGCACCAGTTGGCCGAACCACAGTGCCTTTTTTTCATGCAGAATCGGGTTAGTCTCGACTGGGTGATAAACCAGCGGGGTCGTGGTCAGCACAACCTCGTATACCCGCGACTACCTGCGATCGTGGAGAAGCCTCGCACAGATGACAGTGAACCCCGTGCTCGACGAGCCAGAGGAGCCATCGGGCTCTAGCAGCGCGCGCCAGCGCAACGCGGAGCGGGTTGTCGGCATCATCAGGGAGAGCTTCGCCAAGATCGAGCCGAACGCGGAAGGCGTGTCTCGCCAGTTTTACGCGTTGTTGTTCGCCATCGCACCCGACACGCGGGACATGTTCCCCGCGAATATGGAGGTGCAGCGCAGCAGGCTGTTGCGCGCGCTGGTGCACATCGTGCAGATGGTGGACCGGCCGCAGGAGCTGACGCCGTTCCTGCGGCAACTCGGTCGCGACCACCGCAAGTTCGGCGTCGTCACCAAGCACTACGAGTCGGTCGGGACGGCGTTGCTCGGCGCGTTGCGGCACTACGCGGGCGACGACTGGACCGAGGAGGTCGAACGCGCCTGGGCGGACGCCTTCGCGATCATCGCGGGCGCCATGCAGGAGGGCTCCGCGGCCGACGACGGACCCGCCTGGTGGAACGCGGAGGTTGTCGGCCACACGCGGCTCGACTGGGAAACGGCGCTGGTCCGGGTCCAGTCTGACCGGAACGTCCCGTTCTACACCGGCCAGTACGTGAGCGTGGAATGCCCGCAGCGGCCCCGGCTGTGGCGGTACCTGTCCCCGGCCAACGCGCCGCGCGAGGACGGCACGATGGACTTCCACGTCCGCGCGGTCGACGGCGGCTGGGTGAGCCGCGCGCTGGTCGGGCACACCCGATTGGGCGACGTCTGGCGGGTCGGCGCGCCGCTGGGCAACCTGTGGTCCAACCCGAAGGCCGACCGCGATCTGCTGCTCGTCGGCGGCGGTACTGGCATCGCGCCGCTGCTCGGCGTGATCGACGAGCTCAGCGGCAGGGACACCCGGCCGTACGTGACGATGTTCTTCGGCGGCCGCAAGGTGGACGACCTGTACTACCTCGGTGAGCTGCGGGCGCTTGCCGAGCGGCACTCCTGGCTGACCGTCGTGCCGGTCACTGAGGACGGCTCGGCCGACGGCGGTGAGAAGGGCCAGCTCGCGGAGGTCGTCACCGGCCACGGGGCGTGGCGTGACCACGACGTGCTGGTCTCGGGCTCGCCCGGCATGATCCGCTCGACGGTGTCGCGGATGCTCGTCACCGGCACCACCTTCGACCAGATCTCCTACGACTCCTTCACGACGGACTGACCCCCGGCGCGCCCTTCGCGCCGTGTCCCCCGCTCGCGCCGAGTTGACCGTCCAGGACGCCGTGTCCCCCGTTCCCGACGTCGTGTTCCTCGTAGCGCCTCCTTCCCCCGCCGAGTTGATCAACTACCTGCGGGTTGTGACCACGAGAATCGGGCGAAACGGGCGTGACATGGTCGTGCGGCGCAGGTAGTTGATCAACTCCGGTTGCCACGGCGCGGGTTCGGTGCGTGGCTGGTCGCGTGGGCAGCGCGCCAGTCGTAGCTCTCGGGCCATTCGTGGTCGTCAAAGCAGTCAGCTCGAACCATGAACGCTTCCGCCGTGTGTGACTCGTAGCGGTCACCGTCAGCGTCGACGTATTTGACCTCGATCCACTTGAAGGTGCTCACCGGTCCTTCGGGCTTGATTCCCACGGACAACGTCCACGTCGTCCCGGGCGCGAGTGCAGCTTCCGTTGCGGGCTGCCCGTTTTCCCATGCCAGTTTCGGGTCAGTTGGGTCCGGCGGGTACGGGCCGCCGACCGCGGTATTAGGGACAACGTCGGCATCGTCGGACGACCATGGCGCGATCTCCGCGCCCATGAATCGCGCCTTGTTGGCACCAACAAGTTCGATGTCCGTAATGGTGACGGTGCTGTCGCCAACCGATTTCACCCCATGTACGGGTATCGAGACGGTCGGATTTCCTGGTTGCGATTTGAGACATGTCCATCCGTTGACGGAATCGGACGTGTCGCCGGGGATGATCAGTGGTTTCGGGCCCGTACAGGAACTCAGCGCGACCGAAGTAGCGGCGGCGACGGCGAATACTCGCAGAGTCGGCACATCGGCGCCTTCCCATTAGGTCGGAGCTTGTCGATCCAGCTCGCCCCAGTTGTAGGTCGTGATCCCACCGGACGTTGACCATATTGCATGAGGCGGTCGCGTGGCTGCGACTTCGGCAAGTGCGAGCGGATCGGTGCGTTCCGTGCGCACCGTCCCGAACGTCACACACAACGTCCGGAGCGCCGAATACGGCGTCGAGAGTGCAGGACACGGCGACGTGAACGGGGAACACGGCGACAACCGACGCGCCGCCGCCAGCCGCGTCCCGGCGCTAGAAGCGGCGGCGGTTGGGGCGCCAGACGACCAGCGCCGTCTCCTGGCGCATCGGGACGAGCTCCTTGCGGTACGACGCGTGCACGGCTGCGGCGGCCTGCTCGGCGGCCGCGTACGCCGCCGCCAGCTCCTCCGTCAGCTCCGCCACCTTCGAGCGCAGCGCGTCGACCTCGCTCTCCAGCTCGATGATCCGCTTGATGCCAGCGAGGTTGACGCCAGCCTCCTGCGACAGCCGCTGCACCTCGCGGAGCAGCGCGATGTCGCGCATCGAGTAACGACGACCGCCACCGGTCGTCCGACCAGGCGAGACCAGCCCCATCCGGTCGTACGTCCGCAACGTCTGCGCGTGCAACCCGGACAGCTCCGCCGCAACGGAGATCACGAACACCGGCGTGGTCTCGTCCGCCCCGTGGGGCAGACCGCCGAAACCCTGAGGGAAGCGCAGCGACATCATCGCTCCTTCAGCAACTTGGTGATCTCCGGCCGCGGGTCGTGCTTCTTGATCTTCTCGGCGTACTCGCGCAACGCCGTCTCGGCCTCGTCTGGCAAGCCGGAGGGCACCGTGACCTGCAACGTCACCAGCAGGTCGCCGGTCGTGCCTTCCCGCTTCGCGATGCCCTTGCCGCGCACCCGCAGCACCTTGCCGCTGTTGGTCCCGGCTGGCACCTTCAGCGACACCTTGCCGTCGAGCGTCGGCACGGCGATCGTCGCGCCGAGGGCGAGTTCGGTGAACTCCACCGGCACGGTGATCGTCAGGTTGTTGCCGGACCGCCCGAAGATCGGGTGCGGCGTGACATGCACCCGCACGTACAGGTCGCCCGCCGTCGCGCCGCCCCTGCCTGGCTCGCCCTGTCCGGCGAGCCGGATGCGCTGATCGTTGTCGACGCCAGGCGGAATCCGGACGGTCATCGTGCGGGTACGGGTGGAGACGCCGTCGCCGCCGCACTCTGGGCACGGGTTGTCGATGATCGCGCCCCTGCCACGGCAGTCGCGGCACGGCTCGGAGAACGCGAACGTGCCCTGGCTCGAGTTGATCAGCCCGGCGCCGCCGCAGGTCGGACACGCGCGCGGCGTCGTACCCGGCTTGGCGCCTGACCCGGCGCAGCTCCCGCACGTCGCGGGACTGGAAAGCCGTAGCGGCAGGGTCGCGCCCTTGACCGCCTCGGCGAAGTCGATGCGGATGTCGGTCTCGACGTCGGAGCCGCGCTGCGCGGTTGTCGCACCGGCACCGGCCGCCCCGCGCCTGCCGAACAGCCCACCGAGGATGTCGCCGAGGCCGCCC
This sequence comes from Actinophytocola sp., assembly GCA_009377475.1. Classification (GTDB taxonomy): domain Bacteria; phylum Actinomycetota; class Actinomycetes; order Mycobacteriales; family Pseudonocardiaceae; genus Haloechinothrix_A. The sequence continues at coordinate 4,166 of WHTY01000044.1, read as the reverse complement.
ATGCCGCCAGCCTGGCCACCCGCGCCCGCGCCCGCGCCGAACAGGTCGCCGAAGTCGAACCCGCCTGCGCCGCCACCGCCGGGGAAGCCGAAGCCACCCTGACCGCCAGCGCCACCGGCGCCGAACAGCGCCCGCGCCTCGTCGTACTCCTTGCGCTTGGCGGAGTCGGACAGCACGCCGTAGGCCTCCGATACCGCCTTGAACTTCTTCTCGGCGTCGGGGTTGTCCGGGTTGGCGTCGGGGTGGTTCTCCCGAGCCAGCTTTCGGTACGCCTTCTTGATCTCCTCCGTCGACGCGTCGGAGGAGACGCCCAGCTCGCGGTAGAAGTCCTTGCCGAGCCACTCTCGAGCGGTCACCGGACGTCTCCTCCTTTCGTCAGTTGTTCCGGGCTGGCGGCTCGGCCGGGTCGGCCGGGTCCACCAGCGTCTCCGGGCGTTCCCCCTGCTCGGGTTCGTGGTCGGTCACCGCGACCATCGCCGGTCGCAGCACTCGGTCGCCGAACTTGTACCCGCGCCGCAGCACCGTCGTCACCGTCGGCTCCGAGACGTCCGGCGACGTGCTGTGCTGCACCGCCTCATGCACGCTCGGGTCGAACGGCTCACCTTCGTTGCCGAACGACTCGAGCCCCGTGCGCTGCAGCGTCCCGACCAGCTTGTCCGCGACCGCCTTGAACGCACCGTTGAGATCGCCGTGCTGCTCCGCGCGCTCGATGTCGTCGAGCAACGGCAGCAGCTCGTTGGCGACGGACGCCTTGGCCGCCGTGGTGTTGGCGACCTTGTCCCGCTCGACGCGCTTGCGGTAGTTGGCGTACTCCGCCTGCACGCGTTGCAGGTCAGCGGTGCGTTCCGCGAGTTCCTTCTCGACGTCCGAGGCCGGTGCCACCGCATCGTCGACGATCTCCCCGCCCGCGGGCGGCCCTGAGCCGTCCTCGGGTCGGGGGGCGTCCTCGACGATCGACTCACTGCGGAGTTCACCCGTCTCGGGATCGATCTTGCGACGGTCCCGCACGATTACCGGCTCCTCCGGCCTGACGGTTTCGCCCTCGTCGTAGTTGCCACTCACTTCTTGTCGCCCTCGGACTTGTCGTCGTCCACGATCTCGGCATCAACGACGTCGTCGGCGCCTGCGTCACCCGACGCGCCACCGGCAGCGCCAGCGTCACCGGCGGCACCGGCCGTCGGGTCCTGCTGGTCCGCGTACATCGCGGAGCCCATGGCCTGCGACTCCTGCGTCAGCTTCTCCATCGCGGACTGGATCGCGGCGGTGTCGGTGCCCTTCAGCGCCTCTTTCAGCTCGCCGACCGCGTCGTTGACCTTGGTCTTGACCTCGTCAGGCAGCTTCTCGTCGTTGTCCGTGACGAACTTCTCCGTCTGGTAGGCGAGGGTCTCCGCCTGGTTGCGGGTCTCGGCCTCCTCGCGCCGCGTGCGGTCCTCCTCGGCGTGGGCCTCTGCGTCCTTGACCATCCGGTCGATGTCTTCCTGCGCCAGCGCGGAACCACCGGTGATCTTGATGCTCTGCTCCTTGCCCGTGCCGAGGTCCTTCGCGGTCACGTGCACGATGCCATTGGCGTCGATGTCGAAGCCAACCTCGATCTGCGGCACGCCACGCGGCGCTGGCGGGATGCCGGTCAACTCGAAGCTGCCGAGCTTCTTGTTGTGCGCCGCGATCTCGCGCTCACCCTGGAACACCTGGATCTGCACCGACGGCTGGTTGTCGTCCGCCGTGGAGAAGATCTCGGAGCGGTTCGTCGGGATCGTGGTGTTGCGCTCGATGAGCTTGGTGAACACGCCGCCCTTGGTCTCGATGCCGAGCGACAGCGGGGTGACGTCGAGCAGCAGGACGTCCTTCACCTCGCCCTTGAGCACACCGGCCTGCAGCGCGGCGCCGACGGCGACGACCTCGTCCGGGTTGACGCCCTTGTTCGGCTCCTGGCCGCCGGTCAGCTCCTTGACCAGGTCGACGACGGCGGGCATCCGGGTGGAGCCACCGACGAGGACGACGTGGTCGATGTCGCCGACGGCGATGCCCGCGTCCTTGATGACACTGTGGAACGGCGACTTGGTGCGGTCGAGCAGGTCCTGCGTGATCTTCTGGAACTCGGCGCGCGAGAGCGTCTCGTCGAGGAACAGCGGGTTCTTGTCCGCGTCGACCGTGATGTACGGCAGGTTGATGTTGGCGGTGGACGAGCTGGACAGCTCGATCTTGGCCTTCTCTGCCGCCTCCTTGATGCGCTGCAGCGCCATCCGGTCCTTGGTCAGGTCGATGCCCTGCGACGCCTTGAACTTGTCGACAAGCCACTGGACGATCCGCTCGTCCCAGTCGTCACCGCCGAGGTGGTTGTCGCCGCTGGTCGCGCGGACCTCGACGACGCCCTCACCGATCTCCAGCAGGGACACGTCGAACGTGCCACCACCGAGGTCGAAGACCAGGATGGTCTGTTCCTTCTCGCCCTTGTCCAGGCCGTAGGCCAGCGCGGCGGCGGTCGGCTCGTTCACGATCCGCAGCACGTTCAGCCCGGCGATCTGCCCGGCCTCCTTGGTGGCCTGGCGCTGGGCGTCCTCGAAGTAGGCCGGCACGGTGATCACCGCGTCGGTGACCTCCTCGCCGAGGTAGGACTCGGCGTCGCGCTTGAGCTTCATCAGCACCCTGGCGCTGATCTCCTGCGCGGTGTACTTCTTGCCGTCCACCTCGGTCGACCAGTCACTGCCCATGTGCCGCTTGACCGATCGGATGGTGCGGTCCACGTTGGTGACCGCCTGGTTCTTCGCGGACTGCCCGGTGAGCACCTCGCCGTTCTTGGCGAACGCGACGACCGAGGGCGTCGTGCGGGACCCCTCCGAGTTCGCGATCACCGTAGGCTCGCCGCCCTCCAGGACGGACACGACGGAGTTGGTGGTCCCGAGGTCGATACCGACCGCACGAGCCATTCTGTAAACCCTTTCGAAGTCGACTGCGTACCGGTCAAGCCTGCCGTGCGGGCCGACTCCCAGTTCGGGCTGATTCGGATCCGACGAACAGACTTGAGTGAGCTTCGCTCAATCTTTCTGCCAGCATAACGTCCGGCCACCGCCCAGAGTTCCGGTGCTTCCCCGACATCCGACCCTGGCTTCACCCCGACCTCTACTCCTGAGTAACCAGAGTCACTCAGAGGAACCTCGGCTCCCGGGACCGGCGAGCACGCGGTCTACGCTGCCCCCGGAGGTGGTTGGGCCGATGGACATACTGCGACTGGTTGTCGGATTGGGGCTGACCGCGCTGACCGTGGTGTTCGCCGGCCGCCGCGCCTGGTGGCTGTATTCGCTGATCCACTCCGGCCAGCCGGCGCCGGACCGCTCCCAGGACCTCGGCAAGCGGCTGGCGATCCAGCTCACCGAGGTGTTCGGCCAGCGCAGGCTGCTCAAGTGGTCGCTGCCCGGGCTGGCGCACTTCTTCACCTTCTGGGGATTCGTCCTCCTGCTGACCGTCTACATCGAGGCCTACGGCGCGTTGTTCGACCATGACTTCGCGATCCCGCTGATCGGCCGCTGGGCGGCGCTCGGCTTCTTGCAGGACACCATCGCGCTGCTCGTGCTGGCGTCGCTGATCGCCTTCGCGATCATCCGCATCCGGCAGGCGCCGGAGCGTCAGCAGCGCGGCTCGCGCTTCTACGGCTCGCACACCGGTGGGGCATGGCTGATCCTGTTCATGATCTTCAACGTGATCTGGACGCTGTTCTTCTACCGGGGCGCCGCGTCGGCCACCGGGGCGCTGCCGTACGAGTCGGGCGCGTACGTCTCGGATGCGGTGGGCGCGCTGCTCGACCCGCTCGGCGATGCCACCAACGAGGTGCTGGACACCATCGGGCTGCTGCTGCACATCGGCGTGATGCTGGCGTTCCTGGTGATCGTGCTGAACTCCAAGCACCTGCACATCTTCGTGGCGCCGATCAACGTCTCGGCCAAGCGGATGCCCAAGGGGCTCGGCCCGCTGCTGCCGATGGAGTCCGGCGGCAAGCCGATCGACTTCGAAGACCCCGACGAGGACGACATCTTCGGTCGCGGCAAGGTCGAGGACTTCACCTGGAAGGGCATGCTCGACTTCGCCACCTGCACCGAGTGCGGGCGCTGCCAGAGCCAGTGCCCCGCGTGGAACACCGGCAAGCCGCTGTCCCCCAAGCTCGTGATCAT